>DATCXG010000048.1:0-7434 GCA_036565945.1 Gemmatimonadaceae bacterium | reverse complement strand
CAACGCGCGGGCGTCGCGCCCGGCGAGCACGATCGCGCGGCCCCGGCGCCGCAGCTCGCCGACGATGAAGCGGCCCGTGTGCCCCGACGCGCCGAGCACCGCGATCGGCCGGTGACTCATAGCGTAGTCACCGGAAGGTCGAATCGAGTCATGCCAAGCTCCTTGTTGGACTGGGCCGGCAAGCTAGGACACCACGAGCATGACCGCCATGACGTCCGAGGTCATTGTGGCTACCCCGCAGCGACGCGGAGCCGACCCTTCTTACGTGACCTCGGTGATGGCTTGACGACAATTTCCACGTGGCGACCCGGACCGGTGAGGAAGTTCATGAGCCGCTCGGTAGTGAACAGCTCTTAGCCTGGCAACACCGTACAAGCTGAGTAGCTTATCGCAGTCGGCACCAACGTGGGGGAGAACTCCGTGGGAGACGCGCATTTGGTCGCAGGCTATCTATCAGACGCTGCTCCGCTACCGAGACTCTATTGCGCACGGGAAGAGTGGCACACGGTTTACGTGCTCCGCACCCACTCGACCTGCCTGCCGCTTCCTGAAGACTTGTCAGCTGTCACCTCCCATGTCACCCATCCCCCCACACGCTGCTAACGAAGCAGGAGGCTGGTGGCGCAAGTTGCCGCCCTCCTTGGCGCTCGTGGTACTCGCTGCGTACCTGAGCGCCGTCGCTCTGGTGCACACGTCCATCTTCACCCGAGCGCCCGAGCCACTCAGCTTCGTTGTCGCGGTCGAGTTGGTGGTACTGGTCCCGATAGTATACTGGCTGCTGGTCGTGCGGCGCGGCCGCGCGCGGCCGCGCACCGTGCTCCTCGCCGTAGTCTGCTCGGTGCTCGGCGCCCGACTGGTGCTGCCGGCGACGCATCGCAGTTTCGTTACCGGCGCACGTTTTTTCACGTTCGCTATCGAGCTCGGAATCACCGCGTACGCAATCTGGGCCGTGCAGCGGGCGCTCCGCCGCGCGCATGACGACGGCAGTGAGGGCGACGTCGTCGAACTACTTCAGCACACGCTGGCGGCCTCGTTCGGTCAGCGCGCCTGGATCCGTGCCGTAGCAATGGAGATTGCGACATTCTACTACGCACTCGGCGGCCGCGGCGACCGTCCGCCGCGCGGCGCAGTGACATTCGCAGTTGATGCGTCAAGCGCAGGGACGATGGCGGCGGGATTCGGAATGGTCATTGTGATCGAGGCCGTGGTGATGCACCTTCTGCTCATGCGGTGGAGCATCGCGGCCGCAGTCGCGTTGACAGGACTAAGCCTCTACTCCCTGCTGTGGCTCGTGGGCGACTACCGCGCCACCCACCGCCGACCGGTGGTCCTGGACGGTCGCCGACTCGTGCTAAGAGTGGGGCTACGCTGCCACGTCGTCGTGGAGATCGACCAGCTACGGAGTGTTCGACTGGTTTCGTGGCGCGATGTCCCCGAGCGGGCGGCCGGCTACCTGAATACGACGCGTCCCGGCCAGCCGAACATCGTGATCGAGGTCCGGGCTCCGATTAAGGTCACAACCCTACTCGGCCTCCAGCGCACGACCCAGCGCATCGGACTTCGCCTCGTAGAGCCACAACGGTTCCGGGATGCCATAGTGAGTGTTGCCGGCGGCGTGCTTCCGGGTTCCGACGCTACGACTGACGCGGTGGCGTCGAATCGCCACGCCACCAGCTCGTAGTAGTCCCTCCAGTCCGGCGGTCACTGACACATAATTGTCTCAGAGAGTCATCTGGTCGAGGCCCGCGTCAGCTTGTCTCTCGAGCGACCGCCGTGACCTGCAACGCGAGCCCGGTCTCGACGTCCACGCGCCAGAGTGAGCCGCGCCCACACGAATGTCTCCACGGTTGCGGGCGTCGACATTGCTACCAGGATCAGAGTACACGACCTCGCTGCCACGCATCGCAGTTCCACCGAAGATCGCGCAGCTGGCAGCTCCTAGCTTGGTAATTGCAGCGCCCCGACGATCGCGCTAGTCGGATGCAGTTCGATAGCGCTGCAGCAACCCGCCAGCCGGATCTTATCCCTGAAGCCACGTGTCCACACGCGCCTGGTACGCGCGACCGGCTGCGCTCTCGTGCAGACAACCGTCGGCGCTCACAGTCTCTCCCATCGCGCCGCCGTACGCGTGCTTCGCCCCGCCCAGCGACGCCGATCGCCTCCGTCCGCACGAGCTGAGCCCGGGCACCATCTTCGGCCTCGAGGTTCGCCAGCGACCGTGCTCGGTCGAGTCGCTCAGGCAGGGGCTGCACCGCATCCGTCGTCGATTTCCCGCAGTGCCCATAGTACTCCACCTCACTCAGCCACTGGATCCAGAGACTGTGCATCTCACGCAGCTAGCGACTCAGCTACACGTGCGTGGCGCGATCGTGGATCCTGAACCGGTTGGCCAGACGCTGCGTTGGCTCCTGACCGATCCGGTCGATCTCGCCGCGGACGTCGAGGAGTGGCTCTCGATCCGCGGGCCGAAGCTTCCGCCGGCGGTTTCCCACCTCGTATGGCAAAGCTTCCGTCTCGCGTCGAGCCGGGCCGAAGTACGCGCACTGCTCGGAGAGGTCGGCGAATCGGCGCGGACCGCGCGCGCACGGTGCCGAAAGCTCGGGCTCCCGCCACCCGCCGGATGGCTACGAGTCGCGCGCGCAGTGCACGCGGCGCTGTGTCTGCAGCGCTTCCCAGCCACGCCGCTCCTCGCGGCCGCGATGCGCCTCGGATACAGCGATCATTCCGCGCTGAGTCATCAGCTCAGTCGACTGTTCGGCATGCGCACCGAGGTCATTCGCCGTAATCTCGGGTGGGAGTGGCTGCTCGATGCCTGGCTCGTGCGTTGGTCCACGTGTGTCGCTGTACCGCACGGTCGCGGCCACCCCGGCGTGTGACTGGGGTGGCATTTCTTGTCCCCTGCTCACATCGCGGCCGGACCAGACTTCCGCAAGATTTCTGTGTTCACGCGCCCCCGTCTCGACCGAGGATGCGGACACGTGAGCGGCCAGCACGATGCGGCGAAGTGCACGAAAGGTTCCGCCGCGAGGAGGTCGGAACATGGCTGCTGCTGCCAGAAAGAAGAGCGCCGGCGGCGGGCGCCGGGGAAGGCCGCGGGAGCCCGAGCCCGAGCGTCCGAGAGTCAGGAAGGGTGATAGCCGGCCGACGGAGGATACGAGAATGGGCACTAGACGGGCGCTCGTCATCGGCATCGACGATTACGGCGGACCGCCTAACGACCTGCCGAGCTGCGGGAACGACGCCGATGCTGTTGGGCAGCTCCTGCAGACCACTTACGGCTTTACGGAGGTCCGTGCGTTGCGCGACGGCGAGGCGACGGCCGCGCAGGTCAACGACGCGCTGGAGTGGCTGCTCGCGGATGGCGCTCCAGCGGACCGCTTTGTCTTGTACTTCTCCGGCCACGGCTACACTAAGCTCGAGGACGGCGCCTTCGAGGAGTTCCTCGTACTGCACGACGACCTCCTCGATGATCGGGAGCTCGTGTCGAGAGCGCAGGACCTCCCGCCGGGCGTGCTCACGGTGATTCTCGACGCGGGCTTCTCCGGCGGTCCGCAGGCGTTCATCCTCGAGCCCACCGGCGCGACGCCCGAGGTCGAGGTGGCGCGGGTCAAGTCGTGGCAACCCCCACCGGAGGCTGCCGCACGAGACCAGGCGCTCACCGGCGGAGGCTTGCAGCGGATCTCGGCCTTTCGCCGCTTCGGCTGTTCCCCCACCACCTCGCGCGCGGCGATCGCACACGTGTTCGCCGGGGCGGCACTCGCCGGCGCGCCCGGCGCCGCGAGGATGCCGCTGGCGCCGCTCGGCATGCAGTTCTCCGGCATGCCGTCATTCAGCACCCCGTGGCCAGGCACCCCGGCCACGGGGGCCGGCGACGAGGGCGGGCAGCTCGAGCTCAACGGTCTGCTGATCACCGCATGTCAGGAAACGGAGACCGCCCTCGCGAGCACCTCGAGCACCGACGGGCTCTCTGCCTTCACCTACTCGCTGCTCAATGCGACGGAGCGGGTAGGGCCGATGGCGTCGGTAATGGAAGTGCTGGCCGCAACCGACGTCAATCTCAAAGCTAACGGCTTCCGCCAGACTCCTCTGGTCCTCGAGCGCCCGCTCCCCGGCGACATCAAGCTGCGCCGCTTCCTCACGCTGGAGTCTACGATGGCCGGTGGTGATGTGCTCGGGCTCCTCTCCGACCCGCGGTTCTGGGAAACCGTTCTCTCGGCGATGGTGCCCCATCGCTATCCATTACGATCCGTGTCTACACAGGAGGTTCGTCCCATGGCAACCATGTACCAACCCCAACAAAGCGCTTATCAGGTGCCGCTCGGCGGCTACCAGCCGGGCATAGGAACCACGCAGCAGCTCTCGCCTGAGGACATCCAGCGAATCGCGCCGCTGTTGGGCCCAGTGCTGGCGAACGTGCTGCCCGCAGTGCTGGCGCCGATCATAAGCAACATCTACGGGCAGCAGAAGGGCAGCCCTGCCGCTGGCTTCGGGGGTGCCTTCCAGCCCACCTTCGGCGCGGCCGGGATGCAGCAGCAACAGGCATCACCCGAGGACATACAAAGATTGCTACCCGTCCTGGGCCCGGTCCTCGCCAACGTTCTTCCGGCCATCGTCCCGCAGATCGTGCACAACATCGTCACGCAACAGCGGGGCGGCCTCCCGTGGGGTGGGCAGCAGACCGGCGGGCAGCAGTTCGGCCTCGGACCGCAGGGCTCGTTCGGTCAGCCAGGTATGTTCGGCTCGCCGGATCTCACGCAGTCCATCACGCAGAGCATCCACGACGTGCTGCGCCAGATCGGTGGGCAGTCACCTACGATGGGAGGACGCTTCTGAGTGAGCCCGCCCTCGCCCTGAGACTACGCACCTCGGCGGAGGATCAGGCGTGCGCCTGATCCTCCGCCGAACGAGGTCCGGCCGGCAGCGCACCTGCACTCTCGCGGGGGCGCGTGGACGCCAGTTTCGCGGGAGCCGTCAGTGGCGTCGAAATGCCAGTCCCGTCGTCATGCTGACGGCGGCCGTGACCGCGATCGTGGTCGCCACGACCACCGTCGCCGCGGTGCGCCGCGCATCGTCGGCGTGAGCCCGAGGCGCCACGTCGGCCGGGATGGCGGCGGAGTGCTTTCGGAAGACGAGCTCGTCGTCCGCGGCCCCCCGCTCGACTTCGACGAGGTCGCCGGATTGCACCTGCCCGGTCGCCACCAGGCGGGCGAGCGGGGAGACCAGGAGTCGCTCGATGGCGCGCTTCAGGTGGCGTGCGCCGTAGCGGCGATCCGTCCCCTCGCCCAGCAATAGCTCCTTCACGGCGTCGTTGCACAGGAACCGGAACCTGGTCTCGCCGGTGCACAGGATCCGCTGCTGAACGGCCTCCAGCTCCAGTTCGAGTATCTGGCGCAGGTGTGGCTCCCCGAGCGACTGAAAGACGACCGTCTTGTCGATGCGGTTCATGAACTCGGGCGAGAAATTGCGTCTCGCCGCCTCGATCGCAGTGCAGCGCAGCTGGTCGCTCTGCCGAGCCGCCTCGTCCAGCGAGGGCACAGTGGCCGAGGCGAAGCCGATGCCGCCCGAGACAATCTCGGCCATCTCCTGCGCGCCCAGGTTCGACGTCATCATGATGATGGTACGTGAGAAGTCCACCCGCCGATTGTCGCCGAGCGTGAGCGTAGCCCGGTCGAGCACGCCCAGCAGCATCTGCCAGAGCACGGGCGAGGCCTTCTCGATCTCGTCGATGAGCAGGATGGCGAGCTTGCGCCCCGCGCTCTGGAAGCGATCGAGGTTCTCCTGCGTGAGCAACGGCGACGCGTCGGCGTAACCGACGTAGCCCGGAGGTGAACCGATCAGCTTCGAGATCTCGTGCCCGTGCTGGTACTCGGCGCAGTCGATCTTGATGAGGGCGTTCGGATCGCCGAAGAGCACCTCGGCCGCCGCCTCTGCCACGCGAGTCTTCCCGGCGCCCGTGGGCCCGAGGAAGAGCAACGTGCCGATCGGCCGGTTCGGCGGGGCCATCCCCGCGAGGGCGATCTCGTACAGGCTGCTGAGCGCGCGGACCGCCTCCTGCTGGCCGACGACTCGCGCCAGCAACTCCTCCTCAAAGCGGGCCGCGAGCGGGCTCCGCTGGTTCGGATCCAGGCGAGCCCGCCGGTGCGCCTGCGTCTGACTATGCTGCCGAGCATGCCCTCGCATGCTTACTCCTTACTGCGTACTGCAGAATCATATGTTGGCGCCGTGCCCGAGCGCTCGGACGAGCGTTCCCGCAATCCGTCGCGGAAAGGTTGAGGTCGCTACCTAACATAAGAGGCGAGCGCGCCAATCGCGATGGCCCGCACCACGAACTCCCGCTTGCTTATACACCGTACACGGTCCCGTTGGCTTATGCGCCGTGCATGGTTCTGACAGTGTCGGGCGTGAGCGCCGCGTCGATCGGGGCACAGTGCAACCGCTGGGTATCGAGCGGGTCCGGACACGAGTTGACTATCCCCGCACCAACTTCCTGTACTTGATGCGATGCGGCTGATCCGCCTCCGCCCCCTTCCTCCGCCTCAGGTCCTCCATGTACGCCTCGTAGTTCCCCTCGGAGTAGAGGATCTCGATGGTTGTTGGGGTTTGACCAGCGGGTTTTCAGAGGGGAATACGGCCGTATGACGAACGCGCACCCTATTCTACATGGCGTCTCGTGTCAGAGGTCGCTTGACACAAGCAGCAGAGACTCCGCTCGAACACCGGACCCGCGATTCTTACAATAACCCATCAGATAGGTTATCTTCATCGGGTGCCGACCGGGCTCCGCGTAGGTGGGTTCCGAATCCTGATTTTCCTGCCGCCTCGCGAACACGAGCCGCCGCATGTCCACGTCTGGAACGCAGACGGCGAGGCCGTGATCTAACTCGCGATGGGTGAGAAGCCACAGACAATCCGAACCGTGGCGGGGATGCGGACCAGCGACGTGACGGAGGCGTTCTGGATCGTAGAGGAGCACACCGAGTACCTACTGCAGTGCTGGAGGAAGTACCATGACTAGAGAGCAGCGGACGCCGAAGTCGAAGATCGTAGCACAGATCCCGGATGCCCGTGCACGCGAGCGACGCGCTCGCCAGAGTGGTCAGCGTGCTACGTCGGTGTACTACGACCGCCAGACGGGTCGCGTCATGATGGAGCTCACGAGCGGCTACATCTTTGGCTTTCCAGCTACCGCTATTCCATCGCTGGTATCAGCGACCGTGGAGCAGCTCGCGGATGTGGAGCTCGGCCCTGGAGGAAGCGGTCTCCATTGGGAAGCGCTGGACGTAGATCTCAGCGTTCCGGGCCTTCTACTCTCCTCACTCGGTCGGTCGCAGAAGCTGAGCGAGTTGGCACGAATCGCGGGGCAAGTGTCGACGGCGGCCAAGGCAGCAGCAGCGCGGGCCAATGGCACCAAGGGAGGTCGACCGCGGAAGGCGG
>DATCXG010000045.1:0-5694 GCA_036565945.1 Gemmatimonadaceae bacterium | reverse complement strand
TCGGCAGAGAGTCCTAGCCGGACGCGCGTGACGGTGAGGTGGGAGGTCTACGGACGGGCCACACCGGATGAGGCGCAAGTGTTCAGCAGCTCTAAGGGAAGCATGACCCAGGGCTGGACGGGGTCATTCGATAAGCTCGAGGCGCATCTGCAGGGGGTGGGCTAGACCAGGGCGCGCGGGTAGACGCGCCATCTCGCCGGCGCGCCTCCCCGCGACCGGGTTGGCTAAGCCGCGGGAACCATTCGCCGGTCACTCGCCCGTGGGCTCGTCGATTACCACAGCGCGGATCAGGTGGCCCAGGCGTGGAAACTCGCTGTCGAGATACGCATTGCCCCCGGCCACGATCTTCCCCTGGCGGCGCTGCCGCACACCGCTCCCCGATTTCTCGCCGTAGCCGGAGTAGAGACTGTCCAGCACTTCCATCCCGCTGATCACCTGCCCGAAGACCGCGAACGGATTGGTGTCGTTGCGAGTGTTGTCCCTCAGATTCACGTAGAGCTGCGTGTTCGACGTGCCTGGCACGGTGTCGCGCGCGAAGGCAAGCGTGCCGCGCACATTGCTGCCGTACTTTGGATCGTCCTCGAAAGCCGCGTGCAGCCACGCCTCGTTCACGGCCGGGTCGCCGCTCAACCCCCATTGCACGATGTAGCGCGGAAGCACCCTGTGAAAGCGCGCGTCGTCGTAGTAGCCGAGTCGGATCAGGTTGTAGAAGCGGTCAGACCCATTCGGCCCGTGGGCGCGCACGCAGCGCACCACAAAGTCCCCTTTCGACGTCTCGAAACGAGCGTACCACACCGGCGGTGATGGACGGCTCCACTCGGGGTTCGAAGGGTCGAGCAGGAGGGATCTCGCGCTCGGGCTCTGCTGCGCGCGGGCCGCTGCCCCACCCATCAGGAGCGCGGCCGCTAGCAGGAGTGCGGTGGTGGTGAGCAGGGCTGGACTTCTTCGCTGCATCGAGGCGCTCCGTGGTCGTTCGTCGTGGGTCCGGCGGGGTGCGGCTGCCGCGGAGCGGGGGCAGCCCGTGCGCATGCGGCCAATATACATGGGAGGCGAGGCGAAGCGCTCGTCGAAGAGCTTGCCGACCGCGAAGCACGATAGAGTCGGCTTCATCTTCCGCATCACCTCGCCTCGGTGTGCCTGCACCGTGATCTCGCTGATGCCAAGCTTGCCACCGACCTGTTTATTCAACCGGCCGGATACAACCAACGCCATGACCTCCCGGCAGTCGAAACCGCGAACCAGCCGGCTGATCTCTGCAGTGCGGCGCGGGCCTACGTCGTTTTCGCCTACGACAGTTCGGCGGCGCATCATCCTTGCGGGTACTGGACCGGAAGGCGGCGGGCGCATCCAAAATCTCGGCGAGGACCTCGCTCAGGCACAGCAGACGAGCCCCGACGATCAACTCGTACGCCGTCTTCCAGACGTGCGCAACTCGTCAACTCAACTGTACAAGCGACGGGTCATATGGCGGTCCATGCGGCAGATTTCAAAGGTGGGGACACCGAGTTCGGCATCTTCTACCCGACGGGCTACGTACTCTCCGTCTTCCCTGATGCCGCCCATGCCGACCTAGCGGTTGCCGCGCTGCGCTCCGCAGGATTCACGACTGACGACTTGGTGGTCGCGACCGGGGCGGAGGTGCTCGTGTACTCCCATGAGCTGCGGGCCGATCCAGGGCGGTTCTCCCGCTTCAAGCACTTCGTCGCAGGTCTCTTCGGGGATGAAGCAACCCTGGCCGACGAGCTCGTCAGGCTGGCCGAGCGGGGTCACACATTCGTGGCCATCCATGCGCCGGACGACGCGGCGACGACACGCGCGGCCGAGGCAGTGCACGCGTTCGCGCCGGTCGTACTCCGGAAGTTCGACTCGCTGACGTTTACCGATTTGTAGTGAGGCGCTCGTCGGCTACCCCATTCGGCTATGCGATCGACGGAGACGACACGCACGACAGCAAGTCGGATCACGCGAGGCAAATCCGCGTGGCTCGACGACATCACGCTCTACCGGCGGTGATGGACGGCTCCACTCGGGGTTCGAGGGGTCGAGCAGGAGGGACACGAGGGTCGGTTCCCTGTACTCCTGATCCACGATCGAGCCGCACGTCAAGTTGAGGATCGCGCCGGTCATCGCGCTGGCTCAAACCGAGACAGCGTGGAGTCGTTCCATCCGTGTGCTTGCGGGTTGACGTCCGCGTGTCCACGCGCGAGCATCATCCATCCCCGTACAGAGACCATGACGACCATTCCCGAGAACCCGAGCGCGCCACGCCCCGGCCAGCTCGCCGATCCCCTGACCGTCCATACCCGATCCGCCGCCCTCGACACAGGCTTCTTCGGGCATCCGCGTGGACTTTCCACGCTCTTCTTCACCGAGATGTGGGAGCGCTTCAGCTACTACGGCATGCGCGCCTTCCTCATTCTCTACATGGTGCACGTACTCGGCTTCGACGACAGGCAGGCGGGCTCCGTGTACGGCACCTACACCGCGAGCGTGTGGGCGGCGGCGATCTTCGGCGGCATCATCGCCGACCGATGGCTCGGGCAATACAAGAGCGTGCTGATAGGCGGGATCATCATCGCGCTCGGCCACTTCACCCTGGCATTCCACCCGCTCCCGTTCTTCTACACCGGCCTGGGGCTCATCGTCATCGGAACGGGCCTGCTGAAGCCGAACGTGAGCGGCATCGTCGGTTCGCTGTACGAGACCGACGACGCGCGCCGCGACGCCGGCTTCTCGATCTTCTATATGGGCATCAACCTCGGCGCGGCGCTCGGGCCGTTCATCGCTGGCTATCTCGCGCAGCGAGTGGACTGGCACCTCGGCTTCGCCTGCGCCGGAGTTGGGATGACGTTCGGGCTCATTCAATACGTCGCGGGCCGGAAGCGCCTGCAGCCCGCGGTGGAGCGTCTGGAGCGGCAGCGCCGAGAGGCACGCGCGGCGGACGCCGAACGGGCGCGAGGAACGACCTCGGCCTCGACGGAGCCCGTGTTCTGGGGATTCACGAAAGTCGAATGGAAGCGCCTCGCCGCGATGGGCGTGTTCTTCGTGTTAGCCGCAATATTCTGGGGCGCGTACGAACAGGCCGGATCGACGCTCAACCTCTTCGGCGACCGCTTCACGCGCACATCGATCCTCGGCTTCAGCTTCCCGTCCAGCTGGTTCCTCACCATCCAGGCGATCTTCGTGATCGTGCTCTCGCCCATGTTCGCCTGGCTGTGGATACGCCTTGGGCATCGCGAGCCGTCGACGCCAGCGAAGTTCGCCTTCGGGCTCCTCTTCATAGGGTTGTCGTTCGTATTCCTGATGATCCCGGCGGTCCACCTTCAGGACTCGCCGGGGATCCGCGTGAGCCCGTTCTGGCTCATCGGCTGCTACTTCATCCAGGAGCTCGGTGAGCTCAGCCTCTCACCAGTCGGACTCTCCGTGTTCACCAAGCTCGCACCAGTCAAGATCGTCGGCTTCATGCTCGGCGTCTGGTTCCTGGCAGACTCGGTGGGCAACAAAGCCGCCGGCTACGCAGCCGGGTTCATCTCGTCGGCACCGCTGCCGCAGCTCTTCGGCGTGGTGGCCGCGGTGTGTCTCGGCGCGTCGCTCGTCGCGTTCCTGATCATCAAGCCGGTGCGCGGGCTGATGGGTGGGGTGCATTGAGGAACTGCCCTCATCCTGTCGCGGAGCCATACATGACGGAGTAGCCTTGCCCGCCCCGCGACCGGCCTCCCATCTCCTCGCGGGGGTGGAGAGGCCGGTGTTCGGGGTGGCGACCGCGATCAGCTCTGGAGGAACGCGAGCAGGTCGGCGTTTACCTGATCCTGATGCGTGGCGGTTATGCCGTGCGGCGCGCCTGGATAGTAGATGTCCTTCGCACCCTTGATCATCCGGGCCGACTTCATCGCCGAGTCCTTCACCGGAACTATCTGGTCGTCCTCGCCGTGGAGCACCAGCGTGGGCACGTCGAACTTCGCGAGGTCCTCGGTGAAGTCGGTCTCGGAGAAGGCCTTGATGCTCTCGTAGGCGTTCTTGAGGCCGGCCTGCATGCTCCAGAGCCAGAACTGCTCGAGCACGCCTTGCGAAACCTTGGCGCCGGGCCTGTTGGCGCCGTAGAACTGGATCGCCAGATCCTTGTAGAACTGCGACCGGTCCCCGTACAGGCTCGCACGCAGGCCGTCGAACACTTCGATCGGGAGCCCCTCCGGGTTGGCGGCGGTCTTCAGCATGATCGGCGGCACCGCGGCGATCAGCACCGCCTTGGCGACCCGCCCTGTTCCATGACGTCCGATGTAGCGCGCTACTTCTCCGCCGCCTGTGGAGTGACCCACGAGCGTTACGTCGTTGAGATCGAGCGCCTCGATGACCGCGGCGAGGTCATCGGCGTAGCCGTTCATGTCGTTCCCGGTCGAGGCCTGACTCGATCGGCCATGACCGCGGCGGTCGTGCGCGACTACGCGGAACCCCTTCTGCGCCAGGAAGAGCATCTGCCCATCCCATGCGTCGGAGTTCAGCGGCCAGCCATGTGAGAAGGTGACGGCCGGACCGGTGCCCCAGTCCTTGTAGTAGATCTCGGTGCCGTCTTTCGTGGTGATGGTGCTCATGGTGCGCTCCTTGTGGAAGGTTCGGTTTCCGTGGAGCACTATTCCATCCGCACCGCGCGATTCGCGTCCGTGAAACACCCCAGTCGAGTCGCCGGTCGGTGCGACCAGGGGAAGATCGAGACGGCGCGCCGGCAGAGCGCGGTCAAGTCACGCACTGAGCTGTCTACGTCATGATCGGCGAGCTTGCCAACGCCGGATCCCGAAACGCACTACGGAGCTCTCTGCGCGAGCCGAGGCCGTTGTACAGCACCGCTGTCGCATAGTTGGCCAGGCTGAGCATCCTCCCCTCGCCCCTGACAGTCGCATCGCGGACTCCGCCCTCGATCAGCTTCAGCGCCCCGGCCTCCCCGCCGCGCCAGGCGGCCAGGGCGAGAGAGGTGTAGCTGAGGTGCGCGTTGCCGGTCGCCTCCGTTATCGCGTCAGCCTCTTCGACGAGCTCCGATGCCGCGGCGAATTCCCCGGCGTGGACGTGAACGCCCGCGCGGTAGGTGAGCGCTATGGGAAGGACCGTGCGGACACCGGCGGGGGTGCACACGACAATCTCGGTGCGATCATCGCGGCAGCGCGAACGCGACTACGTAGTCTCCGCGCCCCCACTCATCTCCGCCGCCTACGCAGATCACCACGTACTGCCGCCCGCCAATGGAGTACGTCATTGGCGTCGCCCGCGCTCCCGCCGGCAGTTGCCCGCGCCACAGCTCCTCTCCGGTCGCTGTGTCGAAGGCACGGAGGTAGTGATCGAACGTCGCCGCGATGAAGGTGACGCCGCTCGCCGTCACGATCGCGCCGCCGAGATTGGGGAGGCCCAGAGGCGTCTTCGATAGCGCGGCCGATCCCGGCCGCAGCGTGGCGGGATCGCCGAGTGGCACATTCCACCGCTTCGCGCCGGTCGCGAGGTCGATCGCAACGAGCGAGCCCCACGGCGGCGGCACGCAAGGCGCCCCACTCGGTGCCATCAGGAACCGGCGCCGCATGATGTACGGAGTGCCGTGCATCCGCGTGTACTGATCGTCGAGCCGCGACACATTGCGATGCATCTCGGCCGCATCCCGTTCGGCAATCGGGATGAGCTGGACCATCGCCGCGAGGTGATTCACCGGCACGA
>DATCXG010000016.1:0-16863 GCA_036565945.1 Gemmatimonadaceae bacterium | reverse complement strand
CGAGGCAACTGCAAAAGCGAATGTTTTCTTGGGAATTGCATTCGGAGTTCCCCTCCCCGAGGCGAGTGGGAGCCAGAGGCTCTCAGGAGCCTCGAGTGCCACGCCCGGAGCCCGAGGCGTAGAGCCGTTCCCAAAGCTTTTTCGCAGTTCCCCGTGTCTCCGTGCCTCCGTGGTTCAAGCAGTTGCCCAAGCTTTTCTGCTTTTAGCTGTTGCAGTTCGCAGTTGCCGTTCTCTCTTGCAGTTCTCGCTTGCCGTTCTCCTGCAGTTCTCTGTGCTGCAGGTAAGCAGTTGCCGTTCCTTCCGTGCCTGAACCGATCAGGGGCGATTGCCCTGGCCAGGGACTCTGGTGCGCGCTCTCGTGCGGGCCATCAGCAGATCGGCAGCGAGGAGGCCGCTCGACACAGCACCTTCTATGAGAGGCGCGCTCAGGTAGTCGCCCGCGAGTGCGATGGGCAGTGCGATCTGAGCGGCGAGCGCGCGGCCGCGGACGCGATCGGCGGCGAAGCCCGGGTGGGCGACCGGAGTGCCCTCGTCGAAGCGATAGACCCGTGCACGCCTCACGTGGCCGCGGACCTCGGGCACGAGGGCCTCGATCTCGCCGAGCATCGCCGCCGCGATGTGCTCCGACGAACCATCGCGCAGCCCACGCACGGCATCGGGGGTCGGCCAGGCCAGCACCACGTCGCGGTCGGCGCTCGGGTGACGCAGCTTCGCTCCGAGTACCGCGCACGCACTCACCCGCTGAGCATGGCGTGCGTCGTGGAAGACGCCGAAGGCATCGCGCCGCGGCGCTACATCCAGCGCCAGTGCGAGGGTCCATGTGGGGCGCATGGCAATCGTCAAGAGCCAGCGCAGCAGAGCATCATCGTCCATGAGGTGTGGCGCGAGCAGCGCTGCCGCCGACCTCGGGCCGGTGGCGATCACCGCGCCGTCAGCGCTCCATTCGCGACCATCGCTGGCCAGCGCTCGCACTCCGCCCCCCACAGTCATAGTGAGCTCCCGCACGGTCACGTCCTGGGAGCATGTCACGCCGTGGAGGGCGGCTTCGAGTACGCGCGACCATCCCGCCTCGGGTGCCAGCATGTCGCTGTCACTCGCGTAGCGCCCGAGCATGAGGTAGAACGCCAGGGACGCCTCACTGCCGCGCAGTGCGTAGAAGCCATTGAGCGGCGGCTCGACGAGCACATCGGCCGCCTGGATGCTCACGCGTGTGGCCATGTACGATCGGGCAGTATCTGCATCGAGCGCGACTGGCACGTTGATGGCTGCGGCATCGAGCGCGGCGTGGTGGGCGGTGAGCGCTGGGAGGAGATGGGCGGCCAGCTTCAGCTTCTCCAGCGCGCCCAGTCCACCAAAGGCGAGCAGGCTCCTGACGGATCCGAACTGGAGTGGGAAGCGGTCGTCACCGCGGACGTAAGCGTCACGCCCCTTCACACGGTGCAGCAGCGTGTCGTCGTTGGCGTCCGCCGCACTCCCCCCGCCCACGCGGCTGCTGGAGAGCAGACCGAGAGTGCGCGTGAAAGACGTGGCGACCAGCTGCGCACCCGTGTCGATCACGAAGCCTGCGAAGTCATCGCTGCGCGCGCGACCGCCCAGCGTGCGCCGGTCATCGAGCAGCGTCACTGATGCGCCCTGGTCGCGCAGTGATGCGGCGGCCGCGCATCCCGCGAACCCTCCGCCGATCACGAGCAGTCGAGTGCCTCGCACCTCTCCTTCCTGAGTGCGGCGATTGATCGAAGTCGATGGCATTAGTGCCGCGTGCTATTGCGTGTGATTTCCACGGTTCCTATATTCGCGCGAAGGATATTAATACGTGCATCGCAAACGAGGTTCATGAGTGGCGCACTCACGAAGAGAATTTCTGAAGACTACCTCAGCCGCGGCCGCGGCGATTGGACTCGCGGCGTGCGGCGCGCCTCAGCACCCCCTGAGTGAACCTCCGTCTCCAACCACAGCATCCGATACCGGCGATGCTTCCTTCAAGGATCTCGCCCTGCTCGCGCTCGACGCCGCAAAGTCGTCGGGCGCTGACTATGCCGACGTCCGCATCAGCCGGAATCGCAATCAGGGGATCCGCACTCGCGAACACCGCGTGCAGGGAATCACGGACAGAGAGACTTTCGGCTTCGGTGTACGTGTACTGGTGGACGGTGCCTGGGGCTTCGCGGCCAGTCGCGAGCTCACTCGCGATGACGTGGCTCGGGTTGCCAGACAGGCCGTGGCGCAGGCGCGGGCAAATCGCTCTGCACTGGTCCGCCCCGTGGTACTCGCACCTGTCACCCCGGTTCCCAACGGTGTCTGGCGCAGCGCGGCCCGGACCGATCCCTTCGATGTGGCGATCGAGGACAAGGTGGCGCTGCTCCTCGCGGCCAACGAGGCGGCTCTGGCGGTGAAGGGTGCCCGCTTCGTCAACTCGGCGATGTTCTTTCTGAAGGAAGAGAAGACCCTCGCCACGAGCGATGGCACGATGGCCGTCCAGACGATCTTTCGCTCGCAGCCCACGATGAACGTCACAGCCGTGGCGAGCGACTTCTCCGATTTCCAGTCGCGTAGCTCCACCGATGTCCAGCCCATGGGACTCGGGTACGAGCACGTGCGCGATGCCGATATGGTGGGGAACGCCACGCGCTGGGCAGAGGAAGCAGTTCAGAAGCTCGGGGCCAGGCCGGTGGAGGTGGGGCGCTACGATCTGGTACTGCATCCCACGCACCTCTGGCTCACGATCCATGAGTCCGTCGCGCATCCCACGGAGCTCGATCGGGCAATGGGCTACGAAGCCAACTACGCCGGCACCAGCTTCGTGGCGCCGGCTGAGAAGATGCTCGGGAAGTTCCGCTATGGTCCCGAGTTCATGAACATCCAGGGCGACCGCTCGCAGGAGGGCTCCCTCTCGGCGTGCGGTTGGGACGATGAAGGCGTGAAGCCGGACGAGTTCCTCATCATCAAGAACGGCGTTGTGAACGACTACCAGACCACTCGGGAACAGGCACCCTGGCTCGATTGGTGGTACAAACAGCAGGGGAAGGAGACCAGGTCCCACGGCTGCTCGTATGCTCAGTCGTGGGCCGATGTCCAGTTCCAGCGGATGCCCAATGTGTCGCTTCTGCCGGGGGAGAAGAACATTGGCTGGGACGAGATGATCGCCAGTACCGACCGGGGAATCGCGATCATGGGTGACGGTTCATTCTCCATCGATCAGCAGCGGTACAACGCGCAGTTCGGCGGCCAGCTCTTCTACGAGATCAGGGGCGGCAAGATCGTGGGGATGCTCAAGGACGTGGCATACCAGATGCGCACTCCTGACTTCTGGAAGTCCATGGACATGATAGGCGGCAGGGATAGCTACATGCTCGGCGGTGCCTTCAACGACGGCAAGGGCCAGCCGAGCCAATCGAACGCCGTGAGCCATGGATGTGTCCCGTCGCGCTTCCGCCAGGTGAACGTGATCAACACGGGCAGGAAAGCATGAGCCGTCGTCCCCGCAGCCTGTTCGACGGCGCGGCTCCGATCTCGCGCTCCGATGCCGAGGCGATAGCCAGGCGAGCCCTGTCGTTCTCACACGCTGACGAAGCACGGGTCACGATCGACGGCAACGTCCGGGGCAACACGCGCTTCGCGGTGAACCAGATTTCCACGGCGGGAGACGATAGCGATACCACCATCACCGTCAGCAGTTCGTTCGGGAAGCGGAGCGCCAGCGCGACCACCAACAAGCTGGATGACGATGGCCTCCGTTGGGTGGTAGAGACATCGGAGCGGCTGGCGCGGCTCGCGCCCGAGGACCCGGAGGCGATGCCCGAGCTCGGACCACAGCAGTACCAGGATACCCAGGGGTGGAGTGATGCTACGGCCGCACTCGACCCGGCGGGTCGCGCGAGCGCCGTGCGTCAGGTGACGGAGCCGTCGCGTGGAGCGGGCCTGAGCGCCACGGGCTATCTGGAGTCCGACGCCGAGGCGCGCGCGGTCGCCAACAGCAAGGGATTGTTCGCGTACGGGCGACGCACCCTCTCCTCGATGACCACCACAGTGCGAACCCAGGACGGTACTGGTAGCGGGTGGGCCGGTGCTGCTCACTCGGACTGGAGCCGGATCGATCCCGCCAGTCTCGGCGTGCGCGCGATCGAGAAGGCGAGTCGCTCGGCGAAGCCGGTGGCGATCGAGCCGGGAAGATACACCGTCATCCTAGAGCCCACGGCGGTAGGAAACCTGGTCCAGCTCATCGCCCGCGCGCTCGATGCGCGGAACGCGGATGAAGGGCGCAGCTTCTTCACGAAGCCGGGCGGTGGGAACAAGATCGGGATGAAAGTTATGGATGAGCGCGTCTCTCTCATCTCCGACCCATTCGACCCCGAGGCCTCGACGTACGGCTTCAGCGACGATGGGCTGCCGGCTCGGAAGACCGTGTGGATCGAGAACGGCGTGGTGAAGAACCTGGCCTATGACCGGTACTGGGCGGAGAAGCAGGGGAAGGCACCTACCCCGCTCACTGGCTCGCTTCGCATGTCGGGTGGCGACGCGACCGTCGATGAGATGATTGCATCGACACAGCGCGGAATTCTCGTTACCCGCTTCTGGTACATCCGCCCGGTAGATCCACGCACCATCCTCTATACCGGCTTGACGCGCGATGGCACTTTCCTGATCGAGGACGGTAAGATCACGCGTGCGGTGAAGAATCTGCGTTACAACGAATCGCCGATCTTCATGCTCAACAATCTCGAAGCCATGGGGAATCCGGTGCGAGTGAGCGCGAGTGAAGATGGCAGCCCCGGCTTCGCCATAGTCGTTCCGCCGATCAAGACGCGGGACTTCACTTTCACCAGTCTCAGCGACGCCATCTGATGACTGATCGGCGAGCATTCATCAAGCAGGGTGCGGGGGCAGCTGCCGCTCTGGCCGCGGCTGCGGCGTGGAAGGCCACCGGTGGAGTGGCCATCGCCGCGGCGTCTCCCGTCCCACTGAGCCAGCCGATTCCCGACAGCGCATCCATCAAGGATCTCATGATGGATGCGCTGGGTGCCGCGAAGTCGGCGGGCGCCAACTATGCCGACGTTCGCATCGGGCGCCAGCAGCAGAACTTCGTTTTCACTCGCGAGCACCAGATCCAGAACGTGGTCGACACCGACTCTATCGGCTGTGGCGTGCGCGCGCTCGTGGATGGCACCTGGGGCTTCGCGGCCAGTCGGGTGCTCACCAGTGACGGAGTGGCAGCGGCGGCCAGGGAGGCCGTGGCCATCGCGAAGGCGAACCGCGTGGCGCGCGACAGGGCGGTCGCGCTCGCGCCGGTAGTTGCCTATCCCGACGTCACCTGGAAGAGCGCGTTCATCACCGATCCCTTCACGGTCTCCGTGGAGGAGAAGGCCAACCTTCTGCTCGAGGCGAACGCCGAGGCCATGAAAGTGGCCGGGGTGAAGTACGTGTTCAGCGGGCTGTTCTTCGTGAGAGAGGAGCGCAACTTCGCGTCCACCGACGGCTCGGTGATCGTACAGACGGCTGTCCGGAGCTGGCCGCTCATGCAGATCACCGCCATTGCACCGGATGGCTCGGACTTCCAGAACCGGGGGAACATCGCAGCGCCCATGGGCCGGGGCTGGGAGTACGTGCTCTCGTGCGACCTGGTGGGAAACGCGGGGAAGTGGGGCGAGGAAGCAGCCCAGAAGCTCAAGGCCAGGCCGGTGGAGGTGGGGCGCTACGATCTGGTACTGCATCCCACGCACCTCTGGCTCACGATCCATGAATCCATCGGCCACCCCACCGAGCTCGATCGCGCACTGGGTTACGAAGCCAACTACGCCGGCACCAGCTTCGTGGCGCCGGCTGAGAAGATGCTCGGGAAGTTCCGCTACGGCCCGGAGTTCATGAACATCCAGGGCGACCGCTCACAGGATGGCGCGCTCGGCACCATCGGCTACGATGATGAGGGAGTGAAGCCTGAGGATTTTCTGATCATCAAGAATGGCGTGGTGAACGACTACCAGACCACTCGCGAGCAGGCGACCTGGTTGGACTGGTGGTACAAGCAGCAGGGGAAGGAAGCCCGATCCCATGGCTGCTCGTACGCCCAGGGTTGGAACAATGTTCAGTTCCAGCGGATGCCCAATGTGTCGCTTCTGCCAGGTGAGAAGGATCTGGGGTGGGAAGACATCATAGCCGGCACCGACCGGGGAATCGCGATCATAGGTGACGGTTCATTCTCCATCGATCAGCAGCGGTACAACGCGCAGTTCGGCGGCCAGCTCTTCTACGAGATCAGGGGCGGCAAGATCGTGGGGATGCTCAAGGACGTGGCATACCAGATGCGCACGCCCGATTTCTGGGGCTCCATGGATACGATCGGTGGGAAGAAGAGCTACCAGCTCGGGGGCAGCTTCTTCGATGGCAAGGGACAGCCGTCGCAGGTGAGCGCCGTGAGCCATGGCTGTGTGCCGGCGCGCTTCCGCCAGGTGAATGTGATCAACACTGGTAGGAAAGCATGAGCCGCCCGCGCCGCCTGCTCGTCCCCGCCACGCCGGGCGACGTCGGTCTGCTAACGCGCGAGGAGTCCGAGGCACTCGTCGCTCGAGTGGCCAGGCTGTCGAAGGCTGATTCGGTAGAGGTGCAGGTGGGGAGCAGCCACACATCCAACACCCGCTTCGCCGCCAATCAGATGTCGACGTCGGGTAGCATCGCGGATGTCATGCTCGCCGTGCAGAGTTCGTTCGGGCCGAAGCACGCCGTGGTGGTGACGAATGATCTGTCAGATGAATCTCTGAAGCGGATTGTCGCGCAGTCGGAGGCGCTCGCGAAGCTCGCACCCGACGACCCCGAGGCGATGCCGCCGCTCGAACCGCAGCGCTATCAGAAGGTGGAAGCATACTTCGAGTCCACCGCATCACTCACCGCCGCCGATCGCGCGCGGGCGGCGATGACAGCGCTCGAACCGGCACGCGCGGCCAGAGATTTGCAGGTCGCGGGATTCATCGTGACTGGCATGAGCTCGAATGCGGTCGGCAACGACAAGGGGCTGTTCGCTTATCATCGCGGTACCAGCGCGAATTACACGCTCACGGTACGCACGGCCGATGGTACCGGTTCGGGATGGGCTGGCGCGGATCATCCCGACTGGTCGCAGATCGACTTCGCCAGCGTGAGTGCGAGAGCGCTGGACAAGGCGCGCACATCGCGAGACCCGGTAGCGATCGAGCCTGGACGCTACACGGTGATTCTCGAGCCGCAAGCAGTGGGTGACCTCGTACAGCTGACGGGCGCGTATCTCGATGCACGCTCGGCCGACGAGGGACGCAGCCCGTTCGCGAAGCAGGGAGGCGGTAACAAGATCGGGGAGAAGATCGTCGATGAGAGAGTCACGATCTTATCGGCCCCGACCGATCCGCAATTGCTCTCGCAACCGTTCGACAATGACGGACTACCGTTGGATACCCAGGTGTGGATCGAGCGTGGCGTGCTGAAGAAATTGTCCTACTCGCGTTTCTGGGCGAAGAAGCAGGGAAAGACAGCGACTGGCGCTCCTCGCTCCATGAAGTTGGAAGGAGGCACCACGTCTGTAGACGAGATGATCGCGGCCACCGAGCGCGGTGTGCTGGTGACACGACTCTGGTACCTGCGCGAGGTCGATCCTCGCACCATTCTCTACACCGGGTTGACGAGAGATGGGACCTTCCTGGTGGAGAACGGGAAGATCTCGAAGGCCATCAGGAATTTTCGCTTCAATGAATCGCCGCTGTTCATGCTGAACAACCTCGAGATGCTCGGCCGGCCCGAACGACTGGCAGGTACCGAGCAGGGTGGTGATGTAGTCATGCCATCCATCAAGGTGCGCGACTTCAACTTCACGAGCCTCTCAGAGGCCGTGTAGACGTGCGGTGTGCTCCACGGAGCACGCCCACACCGCCGCCGGTCCACCGGGGGATCGGTCGGCAGCCACACTCCAGTACTGGAGATGAAACCATGGCAACAAGAAAGAAGGCAACCAAGAAGACGGCCAAGAAGGCGGCCAAGAAGGCGCCCGCGCGCAAGACCGTTCGCAAGAGCGTCGGCGCGAAGAAGAAGACGACTGCACGCAAGACCACCAAGAAGGCCACGAAGAAGGCTGCAAAGAAGCGCAAGTAGTCTCATAGATGCACGGATGCAAAAAGGCCGGCGTTCATGCCGGCCTTTTTGCATCCGTGTGTTGGGCGCTGCCTTCAGTAAGCGCGGCGTCGTGCTGCTGGAGATTCAGGCAGCCTGCGACCCCGCACCTGGCTCCGCCGCTTCCGGTGCGGGCGGACCCCATACGTACGCCGAGAAAGCGGGAACTGGCTCATCGCGCCGACCGCGCGAGATGATGATGCCAATCGGTTCCATGCTCATTGTATTGTCGGTATTATCGGCGCGCCCACCGCGCTCGTTTGATGTCGCCATAGCTACCCCTGGGAAGAGAAAGCCCCCGGAACGGTCGGGGGCCGGTGCTCTCTAATTCACCTTGCGTGCCAGGGTTTCGGGTAGCGATAAGTGGCGGTGATACAACAAGATAGATAAAAGAACAGCCGGCCATCGACCGGCCGGCTGACGCAGAACGACACGTCGAGATTGTGGAAGCGTGTCAAACCGCTACGCGACGTCCTTCCAAGCGAGGAAGGTCTCGTTGCTCTGGGTGCCGTGTTCCACCGTGATGTTCCAGCCGTCGTAGCGAGCTTTGAGCTCCTCGAGCGGCAGGGCTCGCGTGTTGCCCACGCCGGTCTCCACCACGTGGAGTCCACCCACTGTCGTGGCCGCCTGGAGCAGCGCTATGGCGTGGTCACGCTCAGATGATGAGAGCCCCTTGAACGCGGCTGCCGCGCACACCACCGCATTCAGCGGGATGTCGGGTGCCCAGCTCGCGAGGTCGGTCACCAGGCCTCGCACACGACCAGTCAGCCCCACTACGGCCGCGGCATCGAGCACGCGCTCGAGCACTTCCTCCGTGGTGTCGAGCGCCGTCACTGCGCACCCGTTGGCCGCGAGGTAGATGGCCGGCCCTTCCTCCGCGGCGCCCGCGACGAGAACGTGCCCTTCCGCCACGGTGTGAGCGGTACGCGCGATTGCCGAATCAGGCCGCATCCCCCAGCGCTCCGGACGGCTGAACTCCTGGAGCGCCTTCCTGCGGCGCCGGCTCCAGGTGGCGAACGACGGAACACGCAGCCGGCCGCGAATGATCCGGTCGACTTCGGCGCAGAGCAGGATCTCGGTGAGCGCGAGCTGCTGCTGCTGCGAGAGCGACTCCACTGCCTCCGCGCCGATGCTGAGTATCACATGGCGTGGGATGGCTTCCTTGTAATTCTCGATTTCCCGATCGACGTACAGCTCGTACTCGTGCTTGAGAGAGCGTGGACGATATGTCATGTTCGTCGTGGGAGGAGATGGCGGAAGGGGTGGTAAAAACTACGGGATTCCGTCGATCGCGCAAGAGGGAGAACTACAGGGGGCAGGGTTCAGGAGGTAAGGGAACTGAAAGGGTTCAGGGAACGGCTCCTGGCGCAGAGATCTCTACCCCGAGGTAGTTCCTGAACCCTGAACCCTGAACCCCGTCTCTCACGCCGGCTCCACGTGCACGGTGACCTCGGAGTCGCCTAGCGCCTGGGCGAGGCGGTCCTCCACGGCATCGGCGATTCGGTGGGCTTCCGCTACGGTGGTCGAGGCATCCACTCCGATCGTCACTTCCGCGAACAGTATGCCGGAGGCCATGGCGCGCGATCGGATGGTGCGGATGTCGGTGATCTCGGGGATGCTGCTGAGCAGCCGCCGTATCTCGGATGCATCTACCGCTCGCTGATCCACCAGTACGGGCACGGTGCCGCGCACGATCTGATAGCCGTTCCAGGCGATCACCAGCGCCACCGCTATGGCGAGCAGCGGGTCGAAGAAGCCCAGACCCATGCGCGCGAGCAGCAGAGAGCCGAGGGCGGCGGCGGTCACGTACACATCACTGCCTGTGTGCGCGGCGTCTGCCAGGAGGAAGGGGCTCCTGAGCTTCTGGCCGCGCCGCCGCTCGTACCAGACCACGAGAAAGTTGATTCCCATGGTCCCGAGGATCAGCGAGATCTCGATGACGCTCGGGGCACGTGGTGCCTGACCCACCACCACATAGCGTACTCCCTCACGGAGCAGCTCGAAGCAGGAGATCGAGAGGAACCCCACGATGGCCAGCGCTCCCAGCGTCTCGAACTTCTCGTGGCCATATGGGTGGTCCTCGTCGGGTCCTCGCGCAGCGATTCCCACGAGCACTATGCCCACGACGTTGTTCAGCATGTCGAACGTCGATTCCAGTGCCGCCCCGAGCACGGACAGCGCGCCGGTGCGTACGCCCACGACGATCTTCACTCCCACCACCACAGCGTTCAGGAGGAGGATGATGAGCAGCGTGTTGCGGATCTCCGGAGCTCGTGCCGCACGCAAGCGAGCCGGCGCTTCCGTCGCGTGACCTGGCTGATGCACCGAGGAAGTCTGCCCGGGTGAGACGTCGGCGGTCAATGCACACTCCTACCCGCGTTAGCATCCGCGCTCGTCGGTGCCACGGCCGCGTCCACCAACCGCCGCACGGCCGGCACCACCGCGATCCGCAGCAATCCCACTGGCGCATCGGCGCGGTCCAGTAGCGCCGCTGTAGCGGTGGTCCATTCCGATGGCGGCGTCGTACCGTGTGCCAGATACGAGAGTGCTTCGTTGCCAACGATGCCGAGTGCGGCCAGAAGAGCGGCTGCGCTGTCGGCGCCGCTGACCATGGGCGTGCGCTGCCTCAACTTGCCCACGGCCGCGGAGAGCCTGGCCCATGCGGTGAACTCGAGTGCCAGGCTGTCGGCGTAGGTAGTCGAGCTCGAGGTGTCGGTGAGGACCGCGTTCACCATCATGGCCAGCGCGCGCCGGCCGGATGCGTCGGGAATCACGAAGTCGCCCGGCAGCGTGAGCGGCGTGGTCTGCGTGGGGCGTCTCGCGCGCGCTCGCTGGCCCAGACTGAGGGGCTCCACGAGACGCATCAGCTCGCGCAACGGTGCCGTCCCATCGCTCGCGCTCGAGCCGGCGATGCGGCGCAGCCCTACCTGCGGGCCGGAGATGTGGCGCAACCCCACGCCATCGAGCTCCTCGCTCACGTGGTCGAGTCGGCGGTACATGTCGTCGATGTCAGTCACGCTTCCGGGCGACCAGAACCGCTCGGCGATGGCCGCGGTGCGCGGCCAGATTCGCGAATCGATGCTCTCGCTCGTTATGAGCTCACCCCACATGCATACCTCGCCGCCAAGGACGCGCGCGGCTTGTGTGGAGTCGAGCCCGCTGCCGGCAGGCAACGGATCGACCAGGTAGTGCGTCGCCGCCGATTCCATTGCATCAAGGTAGTACCCCGCCGACAGGATGCCTCGGAAACCCGCCCGGGCGCCCTCACCGAGCGACTTCTGACCGCGCCAGGATTGCACCACGGCGTTCCGGGGCAGTCCGGGATGCATGATCTCATCCCATCCCACCATCCGCTTACCGTGCTTGCGCAGGATTCGCGACAGCCGCTGGTTGAAGTAGGCTTGCAGTGCCGCGTTGTCCTTCAGACCATGACGCCGCATGAAGCCCTTGATGCGCGTACTCGCGCTCCACTGCTTGCCGTTCACCTCGTCGCCACCGATGTGCCAGTAGGCATCGGGGAAGAGCTGCGACATCTCACCCACGAAACTGTCTATGAAACGGTATACCTCCTCTCGTGTGGGGTCGAATGCCGGATCGAGGACGCCGAACCTCCGCTCGATGACGTACGGCCCCTTCGCGCTGGCCAGGCGAGGATAACCGACGAACCAGGAGGTGGCGTGACCGGGCATGTCGAACTCCGGTACCACGCGGATACCGCGATCTCGCGCGTACGCCACCACTCTCCGGATGTCATCCTGGGTATAGTAGTGGCCGTCGGATCCCTGGCGCTGCAGCTCCGGATGCAACCTGCTCTCCACGCGGAATCCCTGGTCGTCGCTCAGGTGCCAGTGGAAGACGTTGAGCTTCACCAGCGCCATCGCGTCGAGGTTGCGCTCTATGACCTCCACCGGTTGCCAGTGGCGCGAGACGTCTATCAGTAGTCCGCGCCAGGGGAACCGAGGGCTATCCTGGATGTGTGCGAGTGGGAGATGGAACCCCGATGAGTCGCTCTCCACCAGTTGCAGCACAGTCTCGAGACCTCGCAACGCGCCCACCACCGTGGCTGCCCGGAGTGTGCACCGCTCGGGCGTGATGTCGATGGTGTAGGACTCGTCCTCGGCTACCGACTGCACCTTCTGGCCGGCGCCGAGCACCTCGATCACCAGGCGCGCGGAGGCGGTATCCGATTTCGAGCTGGCTGGGAGGTCGATTCCGGTGCGCCGCTCCAACCTCTGGATGGCACGCTCCACGCCGCGGAGCAGCCGCCCGTTCTGGTAGCGCGAGATGGCTACGGTGAACGATGGGTCGATGGCGAGTTGGCCCGGCTCGAAGCTCACCGATGCCGGCACCGGCATGAGGTGACGGGTGAGGGCTGGGTCTGCCCCGTGAGTCTCCTGTGCTGCGAGGCTCGTCACGCCGAGACCCGCTGCACCGAGTGTTGCAGCAAAGAGTTCTGCTGCACAGAGTGCTGTCGCTAGCCTCAGGGTGATCACTGCCCTCAGCACGATTTCTCCCTCCCATTGAAGCCGCGCCGCATGGCGGACGGCAGGAGTCTCAGGGGGAGCCCGTTGCAGCCGGAGGTACTCCTCACTGGATGCGCATGGCCGCCGGGCCGGCGCTGGTCGCGAAGAACACGCCCCGTCCAGCTGTCTCGCTGTCGGGGTACTTCTTCCGATGGCGCTCCTCCCACCGGTGCAGAAACTCCTCGGCATCCTCCGAGCGCACCAGCGCCCACACGCTGCCGCCGAAGCCAGCGCCGAACGCCGATGCGGCTGCGGCGCCCAGCTCGCGCGCTGTGCGGGCGAGATCGACGGTCTGGTCGATCTGATTTCCGAGCAATCGCTCTGCACGCTCCTGCGAGCGGTCCACGAGCGCGCCGAAGTCGCTCAATCTGCCGCGCGCGAGCGACTCGGCCGCCTCCGGCACGATCTCCTCGCTCTCGGTGATGAAGTGTTCCAGGCGCGCGAGCAGTTCGCTGGCGGTGAAAGCTGTGTCGTCGGGTGCGCTTCCGCGGAGGATGTCTCTCAGGCGACCAGGTGCGGCGCTCGACGAGGTGATCGCCGCGGCGAGGGTGGGGTCGGCGCGCTGGGTGTCGCGTCGCCAGATGTCCGCGATCAAGCTCGTGGCGCGCGACGCGCGGTTGTAGCGCTCACGGGCCGCGCCGGTCTTCTGGGCACGCACTCCGCTCACTCCTACAGCGAAGCTGTATCCGGCGGGGAGGGCAACCTCACGCTCGAGGCGCACGGGGCAGAAGGAGTACTGTACCAGCGCGCCTGGGCGGGCGCACAGGATGGCGGTGTGGTCCTCGCTTCCGCCAAAGGTGCCCACCCCGGAGTCCCCGGCGAGGGCGCCGTAGCTCCAGCCGTTCTCCACGGCGCCCAGGTAGCCGGCCAGGCGCGCATCGTCACCCATGTCCCGCGTGAATTCGGGAAGCGTGGAGAGCTCGTTTGCATCGGAGAGTGCGAGAAACGAGGCCACGACCAGTGCGCTGGAGCTGCTCATCCCGGAGGCCAGCGGGATGTTCGACTCGAACACCATGTCGGCGCCTCTTGGCGACACCAGGGTGGGGAAGTCGCGCGCGATCCGGCGGGCTACGGTAGCAGGGTAGTTCGACCAGTGTCCCACCTGTCCGGCGAGCTCGGGTCCGATCTCATACTCCGCGAGCTCCATGGATCGTGCGTCGAGGATCCTGAAGTGGTTGTCGTCACGCGGCACGGCGAGCATGCAGATTCCGCGCTTCACGGCGCAGAGGAGACTGCGGCCGCCAGCGTAGTCGGTGTGCTTGCCGAGCACTTCGATACGTCCCGGTACCCAGTAGCGGAGTGCTCGGTCGGAGCGCGATCCGCTCAGTTGGTGGAGCGATGCCTCGAGCGCGGTGAATCGAGCTGAGAGGCCGGCAACCGGTTCCTCGCCCATACCAGTGGCGCGCGGCTTCTCGTCCGCATCGATCGTCATGGGCGTGCCTCTACTCCACGCAGGCGCTCGGTCACTCCTGCTATGTCGGCGCGGCTGGAGAGATCGAGTACCCGTGCGTGGACCGGGAGTGTCCGGAAGCGCGCACCGTATTCGTCGATCGCGTACTGCACGGCCAGCGGCAGCTCGAGCTCACCGCGCTGCGACAGGGGGATCGCGCGGCAAGCGCGGAATATGTCTGACGAGAACATCCAGCAGTTCATGCTCACGTAGGCGTCGTCGCCGAACGTGCGGAAGGTGGCCTCATCGGGCTTCTCGACTATGCGGCGCAGGTAGCCGTCCGCGGCTATGTCGAGCAGTGCGTAGCGGGCGATGCGCTCGGGCGGAATGTCGCCATCGCTCACCAGAGCCGCACGACCGAAGGCGGGTAGACCTGGCTCATCGAGCGCGCGCAGCGACGCCAGCACGCTCACTGGGTAGTAGTTGTCGGAGTTGAGCACGAGGAACGGCTCGCCGTGGGTGAACGGCTCGGCGGCCAGCACGGCGTCGGCCGTTCCTAGCGGCTCTCGCTGGATGGCGAAGCTCACGCGCGTGCGCATGGCCATGGTGCCGTAGCGTTCGCGTACGGATTGGTGCTCCGGTCCGATCACGAGGCATACCTCCCGGTAGCCGGCGTCGGCGAGCCCTGCGAGCACGTAGTCGAGAAACGGGCGGCCAACGGGGATCATGGCCTTCAGGCCCGTCTCGGCCACCCTGGCCTGCTCCGGGGCCACAGTTGCTCCGTCGTCACGCGCGCGCATGCGCCTGCCCATGCCGCGCGCGAGGACCACCGCTCTAGTGGTCTCTATCACCGGTAGCCTGCGCCAGCACGGGTGGCTCGACGGCATCCTCGTGCGTTGACCAGAGCTGGGGGAGAATTCGCACGAGGACTGCACCGCTCAGTATGAACAACACCAGCCACACCATCCCCTGGGCTGTCCTGCCGTACAGGAAGCTTCCGGAGCCGAACAGGGCCGCGTACACGAACGTGCAGCCCATCATCCAGCCGAGGAATGCCTGCGGTAGGCTGTCGGGCGAGGGGCCCACGCCGGTCTCCGCGCGCAGCTTTCGCCACCCTGGCCCGGCCGGCCGTACCAGGCGGTAGAACCTCACCAGCGTCGCACGGTCCGTGGGCCTGGTGAGATACGTTGTTCCCACCCAAACCACCGTGGTGACGGCCACCGTGATGAGGAGCGAGATGTGCGGTTGGATCTGACCACCCATCTTTGCGGCCACGAAGAATCCCACCGCAACGATGAACGAGCTGGCCATGGCCGCTATCTCGCTCCACGCGTTGATGCGCCACCAGAACCAGCGCAGCAGGTAGATCAACCCCGTGCCGGCGCCTACGGACATGAGGAGCTGGAAGCTCTCGAAGGCTGTGTCCAGCGCGTAGGTGAGCAGTGCGGCGAGGATCATGAGCGTCGCCGTCATCACGCGCCCCACGGCGACGTAGTGCTTCTCTCTCGCATCTGGCTTCATGAACCGGCGGTAGAAATCGTGCACCAGGTAAGACGTGCCCCAGTTCAGATGGGTGGTGAGCGTGGAGACGTACGCGGCGAGCAGGCCCGCCACCATGAGCCCCATGAAGCCCGCGGGGAGGAACTTCAACATCGCCGGGTATGCCATGTCGTGACCGATCAGCTTCGGGTCGACGTACGGGAAGGTGCGGGCGATGTCGGACAGCTCGGGGAATACGACAATCGATGCGAGTGCCACCAGGATCCAGGGCCATGGTCGGAGCGCGTAGTGGGCAACATTGAAGAACAGAGTGCCGGCCAGGGCGTCCTTCTCGCTCTTCGATGCCAGCATGCGTTGTGCGATGTAACTCCCGCCACCCGGCTCCGCGCCGGGGTACCATACCGACCACCACTGAACGGTGAGTGGGATGATCAGGATGGTGATCGTCAGGGACCAGTTACCGAAGTCCGGCAGGAGGTTGAGCTTCGCCGGGTCGATCTGCTCGAAGAGCCCCGTGAGACCTCCCACCTGCGGCTGTTTGAGCGCGAAGTAAGCAGCCGCGAACGAACCGGACATGGCGATGCCGAACTGTATGAAGTCCGTCACCAGGACGCCCCACAGCCCCGATGTGGCGGCGAAGGCTATGCAGATGACAGTGCAGATCGCGAGAGTCTTTCCCATCGGCCAGCCGAGCATGACATTGGCGATCTTGACGGCGGCGAGGTTCACCGACGCCATGATCACCAGATTGAAGAACAGACCGAGGTAGAGGGCGCGGAAGCCGCGTACGAAACTGGCTGGCTTGCCCGAGTAGCGGATCTCGTAGAATTCCAGATCGGTGAGTACTCGGGAGCGCCGCCAGAGCCGCGCGTAGAAGAATACCGTCGCCATCCCGGTGAAAAGAAATGCCCACCACGCCCAGTTGTTCGCCACGCCGTTCTCGCGCACCAGGTTGGTGACGAGGTTCGGAGTGTCGGCGCTGAAGGTGGTCGCGACCATCGACACTCCCACCAGCCACCAGGGAGCCGCCCGCCCCGACGTGAAGAATTCGGCGGTGCTCGACCCCGCGCGCTTCGCCAGCAGAATGGCCGGCAGGAATGACACGGCGATCGACGCCAGGACGATCAGCCAGTCGAGTGTTGTGAGCTGCATGGAGTAGTGTGGGGGTGGCCCGCGTCAGCGGGGAGTGGTATGCAGGGTGAGGACCTCGAATGGTTCGAGATCGAACGAATATTCCTGGCCGGCGGTGAGCGTGAACGGGTCGCGGCCCTGCTCGGCGCGCCACGGGCTTCGTGCCGTGTACTGGCGGGGAGCGTCCCCGGG
>DATCXG010000571.1:0-5056 GCA_036565945.1 Gemmatimonadaceae bacterium | reverse complement strand
GCCATACTGCTCGCCGCTACCCACTATCAGCACGACCGGATCCAGTTCCCCGGCGCGCTTCCGTGTCCGCACCGCCGAGAGGAGGCGGGCAGCCGCCACGGCATTCACTTCGAGCGCGGCGCCAGGGTCAGCTCCAGCCTGTGGAAGGAACGAGACACCGGCAAGGTGAAAGATCGCGTCGGGGCGGCTGTTGTCCAGCGACCGTATGATGTCATCAGGTCGTGTGACATCGCAGGCCAGCCAGCGCACCGCGGCACCCTCTTCAGCCGAGAGAGCGGCGGAGCGGGAAGGGGCGCCAGGGAGGCCGAATGCGTCGCGTTCCAGGCGCGCCCCCGTTACCTCCCAACCGCGGCGCAGCAGCTCGCCGCAGAGCCACTGACCCACGAATCCGGCCGCACCGGTGACCAGTGCCCGCAAGGCTAGATCCGCGCGCGGTGGCGCGCCAGGTCGGCGTCCACCATCATGGTGACCAGCTCGGCGAAACCCACGCGCGGCACCCAGCCGAGGCGTACCCGAGCCTCCGTAGGATCAGCCACGAGCAGATCCACCTCCGCAGGACGGAAGAAACGCTGGTCCTGCACCACGTAGTCCCGATAGTCCAGCCCCACCGCGTCGAACGCCATCTTGCAGAGGTCTCTTACCGACCAGGTCTGCCCGGTGCCGATCACGAAGTCGCGCGGCTCGTCCTGCTGCAGCATGCGCCACATGGCGTCAACGTAGTCGCCGGAGAAGCCCCAGTCGCGGCGCGAATCGAGGTTGCCCAGACGCACCTCGTGCGCGAGCCCCAACTTGATGCGCGCCGCCGCGTCGGTGACCTTGCGCGTGACGAACTCGAGTCCGCGCCTCGGGCTCTCATGGTTGAACAGGATGCCCGAGACCGCGAACATGCCGTAGCTCTCACGATAGTTCACCGTTATCCAGTGGCCGTATACCTTGGCCACCCCGTACGGGCTCCTCGGATAGAACGGTGTGCTCTCACGCTGTGGCGACTCCACCACCTTGCCGAACATCTCGCTGGAGCTCGCCTGATAGAAGCGCGCCCGAGGTGCGGCCTTGCGAACCGCCTCGAGAGCCCGCGTAACACCCAGGGCAGTGAATTCGCCGGTGAGCACGGGCTGGGTCCAGGATGTCTGCACGAAGCTCTGGGCAGCCAGGTTGTAGACCTCGTCCGGAGCGCACGATTCAACGGCGTCCACGAGCGAGTGCTGATCGAGCAGATCGGCCGAGACGAGCTCCACCCGATCCACCAGATGCGCGATGCGCTCATAGGGCGTCGTGGAACTGCGTCTCACAACGCCGACCACGCGATATCCCTTATCCAGCAGATGCTCGGCGAGGTACGAGCCGTCCTGGCCGGTTATTCCGGTGATTAGAGCGGTGGGCATGCCTGATCAGATGAGAGGTGCGCCGCGCCATAGCAACGCGATTTATAAAGAAAGGGGAGCCCCATGGCCCCCCTTTCCGTACGATCCATGGATCCCGTGCCGCTCTGGCTCACGCTACCTGCTTACCCCTGGGAGCGCGTTCGATCTTGCCGGCGTTGAGGCAACGGGTGCAGACCTTGATCTTCGTGACCTTTCCATCGATCAGGATCCGCGCCACCTGAAGATTCGGCTTCCAGACGCGGCGCACCCTGTTGTTGGCGTGTGAGACGTTATTGCCGAAGGCGACGCCCTTGCCGCACACGTAACAGCATTTGTTCTGCATGGTCAGCCCTCGATCAGTTCGATGCGCGCCATCTCTGCCCCGTCACCCTTACGGTGTCCGGTCTTGAGGATGCGCGTGTAACCGCCGGGTCGCTTGGCGAAGCTGGGTCCGACATCATGGAACAGCTTGTCGGCCGTCTCTCGCTTCTGAATGTGGCGACCGGCCAGGCGCCGGGCGTGCAAGGTGCCCGTCTTCGCCTTGGTGATCAGCTTCTCGACGAACGGGCGCAACTCCTTGGCCTTGGCCTCGGTGGTCTCTATGGCGCCGTGCTCGATGAGCGAGGATGCCAGACCGCGCATCAACGCCAGTTTCTGCTCGCTCGTGCGGCGCAGTTGCCGCCCCGCCTTGCGGTGACGCATTGTTGGTTACTCCTCTTCGTCGTCCGGCGCGGCCGCCGCGGCCCGGCTGGGCGCGGTCCCCCAATCAGTGATCCGCACCCCTTCCGGGGTCTCTTCGTACCGCATCCCAAAGTTCAGGCCTTCACGCTCCAGAAGATCGGCGATCTCCTGCAGCGACTTCTTTCCAAAATTCTTCACGTGGAGCATCTGCTCCTCGGTCTGGCGGACCAGATCGCCGAGGGTACGGATCTCCGAGTTCTTCAGCGAATTTACCGACCGCACCGACAAGCCCAGCTCGTCGATGGGCTTGTGAAACAGCTCCAGCAACCGCTCGGAATCGGCCGAGAACTCACCGGCTGCCGGCACGGTGCTCTGCGCATGCGGGCCGAAGTTGGCGAAGAACTGGAAGTGCGTCTGCGCCAGTGCAGCGGCGTAGCTCACCGCCTCCTCGGGCGTGATAGTGCCGTTGGTCTCCACCGTCAGCGTGAGCCGATCGTAGTCCGTACGCTGACCCACCCGCGTCTCGGCGACCGAGAAATTGGCACGGCGTACCGGGTTGTAGATCGAATCGACCCTTACGAGATCGATCGGCAGGCCGCGATCGAGTGCGTGATCATCGCCTTCGACGTAGCCGCGCCCCTTGTTGACGTACAGCTCCACGTTGATCTCACGCTCGTCCTGGAGCGTGAACAGGTGATGCCTGGGATCGATCACGTGCACCGACGCCGACTCTTCGATATCGGCCGCCGTGACCGGCCCTGCTTCGGTCTTGTGAATACGCAGGATGGCCTGATCGACTGACTCGTCGAGTGCCAGCGTCAGCAACTTGAGGTTGCCGATGATCTGGTGAACGTCCTCGACGACACCAGAGATCGTCTGGTGCTCGTGCACCACGCCATCGATGCGGAAGGCCCATACCGCCGAGCCGCGCAGCGACGAGAGGAGCATGCGCCGCATGGCATTACCCAGCGTGTGGCCAAAGCCACGCTCCAGGGGCTGCATACGGAATTCGGCGACGTTGGGCTGGTCCTCCCGCTTGGTCGCCTCCACGAGCTGTGGCCGTACCAGCCCGGTAAGATCGATTGTCTGTGCCATTGTTTAGAACCTCGTTCGGTCCGACCGGGCTTCACCCGGCGACGCCCCACCCCGCCCCTAACGCGCGGTGGACCCGTGAGGGAGTTAGGGTCCCGACCTGATCTGGCGGACGGCCGACGCGAACCGGCCCCGTGGCGATCGGAGGCCGTGAGCACCAGAGGGGAGATTTCCCCCACTCCATGGTAGCTCGCGAGCCTCCGATCACGCCCTCCAGTACTACTTCGAGTACAACTCCACGATCAACTGCTCCTGCGCCGCGATCGGAATCTCCGCGCGGCTGGGACGTTCGAGCATGCGGCCGCTGAAAGTATCGCGATCCACTGCCAGCCACGAGAGCGGCGCGCCTCGCGACGACTGGTCCAACGCGCTGAGGATCTGCACCTGCTCACGCGATGCCGGTCGCACACGCACCTCGACACCCGGGCGTACGACGTAGCTGGGGATGTCCACCTGCTGCGCGTTCACCTCGATGTGACGGTGGCGAATGAGCTGCCGCGCCGCCTTGCGGCTGGAAGCGAAACCCATCCGGTACACGATGTTGTCGAGTCGGCTCTCGAGTGCGGCAAGAAGATTGTGCCCAGCCACGCCGGGCTGCTTCGCCACGCGCTCGAACGTGTTGTGGAACTGCTTCTCGCTCATCCCGTAGATGCGCTTCACCTTCTGCTTCTCGCGCAACTGCTTGGAGTACTCCGACGCCTTGCGACGGCGCGCCGTGGCCTGGCCATGCTGACCGGGCGCGTACGGCCTGCGTTCCACCGGACACTTCTCGGTGAAGCACTTCGTTCCCTTGAGGAACAGCTTCGTACCTTCCCGGCGGCACTGGCGACAGCTCGGACCTGTGTAGCGCATGGCTCAGACCCTCCGCCGCTTCGGGGGACGACAGCCATTGTGCGGGATCGGCGTCACGTCTTTGATGGAGCGAATCTGGAGGCCGGCGGCAGCCAGCGCCTGGATGGCCGACTCGCGGCCGCTCCCGGGACCCTGGACCCGCACGTGCACCCGCTTCATCCCCATCCCCAGCGCCTCGCGGGCACATTGCTCCGCGGCCACGGTGGCGGCGAATGGCGTGGACTTCTTCGAGCCCTTGAAACCGGCCTTCCCCGAAGATGACCACGACACGGCGCTGCCGCGCATGTCGGTGATGGTGATGGTGGTGTTGTTGAACGTCGCCCTGACGTGTGCAATCCCTTCGGACTCCACCACGCGCTTGGACTTCTTTATCGTCCCGGTCTTCGCAGTTGCCATTATTTCGTGACCTTCTTCTTACCAGCTATGGCGCGGCGAGGACCCTTCTTCGTTCGCGCGTTGGTGTGCGTTCTCTGGCCGCGGACTGGCAGCCCGCGACGATGGCGAATGCCGCGATACGAACCGATGTCCATCAATCGCTTGATGTTCATCGCTATCTCCGTACGCAGCGCTCCTTCCACGTGATAATCGCGCTCTATGGCCTGGCGGAGGCGATTGACATCGGCCTCGCTCAGATCCTTGATGCGGAGATCGGCATTAACCCCGGTCTCTGCGAGGATCCTGCGCGCTACCGAGCGCCCGATCCCGAAGATGTAGGTCAGTCCGATCTCGACCTTCTTTTCCCGAGGGAGATCGACTCCAGCTATGCGTGCCATTCGTCAGCCCTGGCGTTGCTTATGCTTTGGGTTGCGCTTGCAGATGATGCGAGTCACGCCATTGCGTTTGATGACCTTGCAATGCTCGCAGATCGGCTTCACGCTGCTGCGGACTTTCACGAGCGCTCCACGTTCTAGAGATGAAATTTTCCAGCCAAGTCTTATAGAATAATCGACTTACGATTGCTATGCAAGGAGGGAGTTGCGGACGTGTGCCTGGTAACCAGCGCTAGCTGGAGCGAGACGGTTCTTCACCGCTTCCCGACTGGCCGACGGAGTCCGGAACCGCGGCAG
>DATCXG010000614.1:0-4061 GCA_036565945.1 Gemmatimonadaceae bacterium | reverse complement strand
CCAGAGACTCTGCTACCGGCTCGATCTCCGCCCGCTCACTCGTCCTGCTCCCACGGCCCCGCTCCTGCGCGGCGACACTCGATATGCTCATTGCAATCTCCTCTTGTCGATCTCTAGCGGCCTGATACTTCGGCCGTACGCTCGAGGGCGGCACGATCCCAGTGCCCCAGGTCGGCGGCGGCATCGTAGCAGCTCTGAAGGAAGCTCAGCAGCGCATCATCGGGAGATGATGCGGTGCGCACCGCGTCATACGGTAAGATGAACTCCTTCAGATCCTGGCTGTACCTCGCCTCTTTCGGTCGCACAATCGCATCCGCGAATCCAGGCGGCTCAGGATACGCGTAGCAGTAAAAAGCCGCTTCATCGATCGCGCCGCCGCCCGGCCAGAATCCAGCGCTGATCACTTCGTGCGAGTACGCCTCACGTACCACCCAGTCCGGCAAGTTGGGAACCCCACCTGGATGCGTGGGAGCCAGCCGTCCGGAGAACCTGGTGACCGCCAGATCGAAACTCCCCCAGAAGAAGTGCACCGGACTCGATTTACCAAGAAAACGTCCACGGAACCGCTGCATGACAGCATGCGATTGCACGAGAATGCGCCAGAAGCGGTTGGCGAAATCCGGGTCGTACGACGCATGCTCGCTGTCGTCGCCGAACGGGATCACGTGCTCGAGCTCCACCGGCACGGGCCAGATGTTCACGTCCAGACCGAGGGAGTCGAGAGCGTTCATATACTCGCCATAGAACTCCGCTACGGGCCGCGGAACGAGAGGAAGCTTCCGGGTAGCTCCCGACGTAGTGCTTATCAACAGGCTATGGTCGATGAAGTCGAAGTCGACCTGGAACGCACTCGCCCCGCACGGCATGAGAGCGGTCGTGAGGCCTCGCGAGGTGACGTACAGCGTCGCCTGCCACCAGTGATTCAGCATCGGTACGAGCGCCAACCGCGTCTTCCCGACGATCTGCGACCACAGGTGCAGCGTGGCATACGTGTCCCGCCACTCGCCCAGCGGCAAGCTCGGCCACTGTTCCCCGCGTGCAACGTCCCCCGTGACCTCCGGTGCGGGCATGCCTCTCTCCAAAGGTGAAAGTCAGATGACCGCTGGCTCGGACGGCGGCACACGGCCGCCAGACCCGCTCAGCGTCCTGGATCGTCCACCGATGACCGAAGTCGGCCGTTCACAGCCGCCCGGAGCCACGCGGCGGGCCCTTGCTCTTGCGCCGCTCACTGTCCGGTATCACGCCCAGAGCCGTTGCGAGGTCGATCTGATGATCCTGCTCCTGGCGCACGATTTCCTGCAGCACTTCGACCAGCGCGAACTCGCCGACCGCCTCAGCCTGTCGAATTCGGTCGTGATAGTTCCGGATCGTCTCGTCCTCAGCGCGGAGATCGATCCAGAGCATCTCCTCGTTGTCCTCCGACACCTCGACCGCCGCGGGCTCGTGCGCTGGGTATTCCCCGAAGTAATCCAGTTGTCGCGCGACAGCGAGAGCATGGTCGAGCTCCTGATGCGCGTGCTCTTCCAACTGGTCGGCAATATTCATGTAGCGCGCACTGTCGACCTTCTGACTGAAAATAACGTACTGGATGATCGCCTTGTACTCGCGCGCGAGATCTTCCTGCAGACCCTGGATCAGTTGCTCCTTGCTGACGCCTCTCTCTCTGATATCGACTTTCCCTCTGGCCGGGCGCGTGATCATGGTGGACTCCTCGGGAGGTGAGCTGGGATCGCTCCGTGGATCTATCGGTCGGACCCCAGAGAAGTTTTAGCAGGAACCTTGCCCGCACCGCCGAGACGCCCGGCCGACTGAACTACTGGGTTCAGGGTTCAGGGTTCAGGGTTCAGGGGGCAGGAACTACCTCAGGGTAGAGCGTTCTGCGCCACGAGCCGCTCCCTGCCCCCTGTCAGTTCCCTTACCTCCTGAACCCTGCCCCCTGAACCCCGTAGTCAAGGCATCTTCCAGATCCGGCATGTACACCTTCAATCCTCCTGCTGGCGTGTTCTTCGAGTAACCCGCGACTAGCTGGCGATTGTAGTCGTCAATGCTGAAGTCGAATGGGTCGCGCGGATCGGAGTCGATGATCTGCATGTCGGCCTGTACCATGAAGAGTTTTCCGAACCGGAGTGTTCCCCCCATGAAGCGCATGTAGTTGGCGGCCGAGGAGTCCAGCGGGGCGAGCGGGCGCTGATTGTTGGCGGACGCACGGGGGCTGTCGCCGAAGACCTGCACAACTTCCCCACCAGCCACGCGAACCGCGACAACCCTTCCCGCGATCGCCGGTGGCGGAAGGAGGCTGTCGGGTTTCAGGAGGAGATCGTTCCCATCCACGGTCACTCCCTTCGCCTTCCGCAGATCGAGCAGCCGGTCGAGAGTGATGCCTAGCGCCTTCATGAGCCCCATGCCATCCACATCGAAGATCTGAATCGCCGTCGGATGAATCCGGATGCGGCCCTCTGGCGTGATGCTGAGCGCGGCGGTGATCTGGAATGGGATATCGACAACCTTATGCATGATCCCGCTCTGCACGAGCTTCTCACCATCCACTGAGAAGCGCAGCTTCCTGAGTGGCGCTCCGCGATACGCGAAGACGTAACCGTTCATCAGGTGCTCGAGGTTGGTGGGAGTCAGCCCGACTTGCGCGGAATCTATATCGATCACGAACGACGACTTGTTGTCGAATACGACAGGCTGCCCGCTGGACGTGGCGACCATCGCGCCACGCAGGTATCGGATGCGCAGCACGACATCGGGCGTCATGTGGAAGTACACGTTGTGGAACTCCGCGCGAGTCGCCGAGTCGCCCCCCTCCGCCAGTACGGCGTGCGGTGTCTCGGCGCTCGCGAGCGGTGGGGCTGACTCCATCCGCATCAACTCTTTCGGAGTGGAGTCAGCGGCCGGCACGCGAGTACAGGCGGCCTGCCAGAGCACCGCTGCGCAGCACATCACGGCTCGCAGCGCACGCCGATAGCCCCGGTTGGTCGGACAGTACGACACCATGCAACACCTCGCGAGATTGGAATGGGCGATCGCCAACATACTCTCGCGCTCCGAGGCTGAGCCCAAGAGAAGTGTGGCGGGCGACAGCAGTAGCGTGGTGGACGCACGGCTTCGTGCGGCAGAGGCGCCGCCCGTAGCCGGATCACCTCCCCGAGACTATCTCCACTTTCGCGATCTCATCGCCCTCCAGCAACTGGTCAACCGTAGCCATTCCTGCAGTCACTTCCGCGAACACTGTGAACTGGTGGTCCAGGCGCGGATTGTCCACGAGGTTGATGAAGATCTGCGCGTCCCCGGTATCGCGACCGCGTGTGGAGATGCCCACGGTGCCACGCTCGTGGGAACGAAGGCCGACCTCGTCGCGCATGTAGGGGCCGTCGCCCATGTATTCGTTCGCACCTGGACTCCCGCCCTGAACGACGAAGTCAGCCACCACGCGGTGGAAGGTGAGCCCATCGTAGTAGCCAGCACGCGCGAGGCGCACGAATCTTCCTACCGTGGCTGGAGCATCGTCGGGGAAGAGCCGCAACTCGAACCACCCACCACCCGCGACCGGAGCCATGGTGAACCGCACGCGCGCTCGCTTCAATGCTCCACGGTCATCCAGCGGCCGGTCGACAACGGATAGCGGTTGCGGCGACGCGTGGTGGAGCCGTCCGGTCCAGCGCGAGAGAAGGTCAGCGACGCTGTCCGCGAGGACGGGGTCGAAATCGGCGAGATAGGGCGCGAGCGCAGTCGTCGCGCTGTCCGAGCCGAGCTCACCCAGGGAGGCGAGAATCGCGAGCCGTGGATCGCGCGAGGTGTCGCGTCGCTCGGCGGTGATTCTCGCCAGAGCCGCCATGAGGGCGCGGGAAGCCGCGTCGCGACTTGGCGTCCCACGTATGGCGTGCGCCGCGGTGAGCACCAACTGGTAATCGCGATCGGCCAGAGCGGCGAGGTAGATGCTGTCGGCGCCGTGGCCCTCCACGCGTGTCAGTCCCGAGAGCGCGGCGGTGCGCACGTTGGCGTCCTCGTCGCGAGCGAGCATCTCGAGCGCAGCGGCATCGCTCAGCTCCGCCGCG
>DATCXG010000570.1:0-3349 GCA_036565945.1 Gemmatimonadaceae bacterium | reverse complement strand
GCGAATGCCTCCGCCGCCACTGCCATCGGTGTCGCGTCCCTCATGCGCGTGCTGCTCTTTCTCGCTGCGCTGGGAGTAGTGGCCAGAGGGCTGACGCTGGACCCCGCCAACCCACCAGCCGCCGTCTTCCGCCTGGCCACGGGGAACGTGGGCTACCGACTGTTCGGGGTGGTGATGTGGGCCGCGGCACTCACTTCGGTGGTCGGCGCGGCATATACATCCATCTCGTTCCTGCGCAGTCTGGGTGGCGCGATCGACCACCACTGGAACCGCTGGGTGGTGGCGTTCATCGCCGTGTCGACGGTGATATTCGTGATAGTGGGGCGTCCGGTGCGCGTGCTGGTGCTGGTAGGCGCGCTCAACGGCCTGATACTGCCGGTATCGCTCGGCGTGATGCTGGTGGCGGCCTACCAGCGGCGGATCGTCGGCGATTACCAACATCCCCGCTGGCTGGCCGCCCTGGGAGCGGTGGTGGCTGTGGCGATGATGGTGCTGGGCGGGTGGACGTTGGCTACGCAATTGCCGGCTTTCCTGCGCTGAGCCAGAGCGAGGCCCACCACGCGCGATAGTCGCTCGCCCGACAGTATCCCTGGCCTCTACTTCATCTTCTCGAGCATCGCGTCGATTCTACCACTCGCCCGCGGAACTTCCTTCCTGAGATCGGTGAGCAGAGTCCGCGCCGAGTCGCGCAGGCCCAGCATGTCGAGTGCCTCCGCCTGCAACATCACCTTCTGGAGATGCAGGCGGCTGCTGCTCGATGGCACCATTAGCGAATCCAACGCCGCGAGCGCCTGCTGCGGGTTCTTGCGGTCGTGCACCAGCGACCGGATGTGGAGCAACTGGACGCCAGTGTCGCCGGGCATCATTCGCTGTAGTTGGTCAACCCTCTCCGCGGCAGCCTCGGGCCGACCAGCCTTTCGGTCGAGCTCCGCGTTGTTGTAGAGACCGGCCACGAGCAGCCGCCGAACATCGGCGCTGTCGCCGCTGCGAACCCCCACGCCGCCTGCGTACTTGTATACCAGGTCGCCGCCGTGCTCCGCGGTCTCGTACAGCAGGAAGAGGCCACCCAGCCCGACGAGCGCCGAGAGTCTCCGCAGCCCCTGTGACACTCTGGGCTTACGTGCGGCGAACGTCAGGATCCCGATCTCGAGCAGCGACACCACGAGGAAGATGTTGCGCGTTTTCTCACCGTACTCCTCGTGCTCGGTCACCGCGTCCCGGACACCGGGCACCCTCTCCGCCAGCCCGTGGGCGTCGAGGCCAGATTTCACGGCCGCCACGCTGGCCACGGTGCCGAAGAGGATGAGAGTAGCCGCCATCGCACCCACGAACGCGAAGCGCCGCCCCAGTGGGGTCAGCGATACGACCCGGGCCAGCACCCCGATTATCAGGAGCGCGATGACAAAGTGAATGACCTGTGGGTGGAGAACGCCTATATCGGGCACGGGACAGGACTCCGGCTATATGGCTGATGTTTGATGGTGCAGAGCACGCTTCCTGAAGTGTGCTCTGCGAGCCCGCGGTGTCAAGCGGTAGTGTCCCGTCCGCCCCTGGGATCTGGCGGCAGCGCGAAAGGATCCATTATTCATGGTCTGCCTGGTCCGCGTCGCCTCCTCCTGGGCCGAGCGGTACCACCGGCACCGGGAAGCGCGTCTCGATAGCCTCGACTACTACCTCGGGGTGATGTCGCGAGCTGAGAACTGGCAAACCCGAATCGGAGATGCAACATGAGCACAGATCCGCAGCGACCCGCGACACTGGACGCCCTCACCGAAGCACTCACCGCATCACGGACGGCCCCACTTCGCATGGACCCGGCGGAATTCCGCCGAGTGGGGCACGGCCTCGTGGACGCCATCGCCGATTTCCTCGGCTCGGTGCCAGCCCGGCCGGTGACAACCGGTGAGGAGTCACCGGTCATTCAGCGGCTCGTGAACGCCACAGCCTCGCTGCCGGAGGAGGGCACTGATGCCGAAGTCCTGCTGCGCGATACCACCGCTCTCCTCACCGACCACTCGCTTCTCAACGGTCACCCGCGCTTCTTCGGCTACATCACCTCGTCCCCCGCGCCGATCGGCATGTTGGGCGACCTGCTCGCGGCGGCCGTCAACGCCAACGTCGGCGCGTGGCAGTTGTCACCGGTCGCCACGGAGATCGAGGCGCAGACGGTTCGCTGGATCGCCCAGCTGATAGGGTACCCCACAGCATGCGGCGGGCTGCTGGTCAGCGGCGGGAACATGGCCAACATGGTCGGCGTGTTCGCGGCGCGCGCAGCGGCGGCGAGGTGGGACATCCGCAAGGCTGGCATGAGCGACTCGGCCGCTCGACCGCTCCGCATCTACGCATCCGCGGAGACCCATACCTGGGTCCAGAAGGCGGCCGATCTCTCGGGGGTCGGGACAGATTCGATTCGCTGGATCCCCACGTACCACGACCAGCGGATGGACATCGACGCACTCCGCGCCGCGATCGACTCGGACCGGAGCGACGGCGACGTCCCGATGATGGTGGTCGGCACGGCCGGCTCCGTCAGCACCGGCGCGATCGACCCACTCATAGAGATCGCACGAATCTGCCGCGAGGCCGAGGTGTGGTTCCACATCGACGGTGCGTATGGAGCGCTCGCCGCCGCCGTCGCCGATTCATCGTCCGACCTGGCGGCGCTCGGCCTCGCCGATTCGGTGGCGGTCGATCCGCACAAGTGGCTCTACACACCCCTCGAGGCCGGCTGCGTACTGGTACGCGATGCGGAGTGCCTGCAGAACGCCTTCGCATACCATCCATCGTACTACCATTTCGGGCAGGGGCCGATCGACTACGCCGAGTACGGACCGCAGAACTCACGCGGCTTCCGGGCGCTCAAAGTGTGGCTCGCGCTGCGCCACGTGGGACGCAGTGGATACGTGCGTATGATCGGTGATGACATCCGGCTGAGCGAGCTGCTGTACGAGCTGCTGCGGGAGCATCCGACGCTGCAGGCGCTCACCCAGTCGCTCAGCATCACCACTTTCCGCTACGTGCCACCGGATCTCCAAGCGACAATCGGATCGGATGAGACGGAGTCATACCTCAACAAGCTCAACCAGGCATTGCTGGAGCGCATCCAGGCATCGGGCGAAGCCTTCGTCTCCAATGCGGTGATCCATGGACGCTACGTGCTGCGAGCGTGCATCGTGAACTTCAACACCTCGGTGGCGGACGTCGAGGCGCTGCCAGAGATCGTGGCACGGCTTGGTCGCGCAACCGATGAGGCCCTGCGGGCGGTCGCCCGACAAGCGTGACGCCCGGCATCGCCGCAACCTCGGCCGCGCGACGGCGGCTGTTCGCCTGGGGGAGAGACCGGAGTGCG
>DATCXG010000562.1:0-4840 GCA_036565945.1 Gemmatimonadaceae bacterium | reverse complement strand
TAGCCGCTCGACTACAGTAGCTGCCCGGCTACAGTATCCGCCCGATCACGCTATAGAGTATCGGACCAGAGTATCGGCCCCCCAGAGTATCGGCCCCTCCCCCTCCCACTCTCCAGCCCCATCGCGATGTCCCCAATTGTCCGCGCGCGGCCCATCCGTCTCCGCACGCTCGCAGCACTCGCGGCGCTCGCCTGCTCCACCGTCGTCCTCTCCGCCACCACGGTACTCGCCCAGAGCGCAGCGGTCCCCGATTCCACTTTCCTGAACGGCTACAAGTGGCGGAACATCGGCCCCAACCGGGGCGGCCGCTCGCTGGCCGTGGCGGGAAGTCCATCGCGCCCGCTCGAGTACTACTTCGGCGCGGTGGGTGGCGGTCTGTGGAAGACCACCGATGGCGGCACCACGTGGAAGCCGGTGACCGACGGACAGATCAGCAGTAGCTCCGTGGGCGCGGTGGCTGTGTCGGAGTCGAACCCCGACATCGTCTACATCGGGATGGGAGAGACCGAGCTCCGCGGCAACGTCATGCAGGGCGACGGCGTCTACAAGTCCACGGATGCCGGCAAGACATGGAAGCACGTGGGGCTCTCCGAAACGCAGGCCATCGCGCGCGTTCGCGTGGATGCCGCGAACCCAGATCTCGTCTACGTGGCGGCTATGGGTCATCCCTACGGCAAGAACGCCGAGCGAGGACTCTTCCGATCGAAGGATGGCGGCGCGACGTGGCAGAAGGTCCTCTTCATGGGCGACTCGGTAGGTGCGCAGGACCTCGTGATCGATCCGAGCAACTCGAAGGTGCTGTACGCCACCTTCTGGAAGGCGTCGCGCACTTCGTGGTCGATGGACGCGGGCGGGCCGGGCGGCGGGCTGTTCAAGAGCACCGATGCTGGCGATCACTGGACCGACATCACCCGCGCTCCCGGACTGCCCAAGGGGCTGGTGGGTAAGATCGGCGTCGCAGTATCTGGTGCAGACTCGAACCGCGTGTACGCGATCGTCGAGGCGGAGGATGGCGGCGTATTCCGCTCGGACGATGGCGGGAAGTCGTGGACGAAGATGAACGATGAGCGCAAGCTCCGGCAGCGCGCCTTCTACTACACGCGCATCTACGCCGATCCCGAGAACAAAGACCGCGTTTATGTGTTGAACGTCGGCTTCTTCCGCTCGGACGATGGCGGCAAGACGTTCGACAAGACCATCCGCCCGCCGCATGGCGATCATCACGACCTGTGGATCGCGTCCAACGACCCGAAGCGCATGGTAGAGGGAAACGATGGCGGCGGGACTGTGTCGACCAATGGCGGCGACACGTGGACTGACCTGGATTTCCCAACCGCGCAGTCATACCACGTGGCCACCACCAACGACGTTCCCTACCACGTGTGCGGCGCGCAGCAGGACAACAGTACGTTCTGTGTACCGAGCGAGGGGGAAGATGGACGAGATGGTGCCAGGATGTACAGCGTGGGCGGCGGCGAGAGCGGCTACATAGCGCCCGATCCACGCAACCCAGACATCTTCTTCGCCGGGAGTCAGGGAGCACTGCTCACGCGATTCGACCGGAGCAACGGCCTGATGCGCGACGTGCAGGTGTACCCGCGCTTCTTCTCGGGTGAGCCGTCGAGCGCGCTCCCCGAGCGCTGGCAGTGGACGTACCCGATCGTCTTCTCGCCCAAAGACCAGCGCACTCTCTACACGTCATCCCAGCACCTCTTCAGGACCACCGACGAGGGGCAGACGTGGCAGAAGATCAGCCCCGATCTCACGCTGGCCGATCCCGCTACTCTCGGGCTGAGCGGCGGGCCGATCACGCATGACATGAACGGGCCCGAGATCTACGCGACGATCTTCACGATCGCGCCGTCGCACTTCGATACGAATACCATCTGGACCGGATCCGATGACGGCCTCGCGTACATCACTCGCGACGGCGGCGCGCACTGGACCAACGTGACGCCGAAGGGTCTGCCGAAGTACAGCCGCATCAGTCTCATCGAGGCGTCGCCCACCACGCCGGGCACCGCCTACCTCGCGGCCAAGCGTCATCAGCTCGACGACCGTGCGCCGTACATCTACAAGACCCACGATCACGGGAAGACCTGGACGAAGATCGTGGACGGGATCCGCGCGGACGACTACGTGCACGCAGTGCGCGAGGATCCGGCGCGCGCGGGGCTGCTCTACGCCGGCACCGAGCACGGGGTTTACGTCTCCTTCGACGATGGCGCGCACTGGAGCTCGCTCTCGCTCGGCCTCCCCGACGTGCAGGTTCCCGATCTGGTGGTGAAGGACAACGACCTGGTGATCGCCACGCACGGCCGCTCGATGTACGTGCTCGACGATCTGGGTCCGATTCGCCAGTTCGGCAATGATGTGGCGCACGCGCCGGTGCACCTCTTCACTCCCGGCCCCGCGGTGCGCGGGGTGGCCGACGCGGCGATCCAGTACTCGCTCGCGCAGCAGACGGACTCGGTGAAGATCGAGATCCTCGATGCTGCCGGGAGCGTGGTCCGCACCATTCTGGGCGGTCATCGCGATAGCACGGCCAAGGACAGCACGGGCGCAGCCAGCAACGGTAGTGCGGCCGGGTGCGAAACGTCTCGGCGCGGCAAGTCGGCAATCCCCACGGGCGATCGTGGGCTCAACCGCTTCGAGTGGGACCTGCGTTACACCGGCGCAGTCAGCTTCCCCTGCCTGATCCTGTGGGGCGGGTCAGCCGATCGCGGCCCGATCGCGGTGCCGGGCGAATATCAGGTGCGGCTCACGGCCAATGGCGTGACGCAGACGCGGCCGCTCACGATCCGGATGGACCCGCGATTGAAGGGTGTGACGCGGGAGCATCTCGCGGAGCAGTTCGCGCTATCCATGAAGATCCGCAACCGCGTGAGCGACGCCGACAGCGCGGTGATCGTGATTCGCGACGCGCGCCGTCAGATACAGGCGCGGCTGACGCAGGCGCACGACCGGAAGATCAGCACCGCCGGCCAGGCGCTCACGCGGAAGCTCACCGACGCCGAGGAGTCGCTCTACCAGACGAAGAACCGGAGCGGTCAGGACCCGCTCAATTTCCCGATCAAGCTGAACAATCGCATCGCGGCGCTCGGCAGCAGCGTTGAACGAGGAGATGCCAGACCCACGGCGGCGGCGTATGTGGTGTTCGAGGAGCTCTCGGCTGAGCTCGATACCCAGCTCGGTGCGCTGCACGAGCTGTTCGTTCAGGACCTGGCGCGCTTCAACACACTGCTGGCGTCGAAGCATCTGGAGCCCGTGCAGGTGCCAGTGGCCAGGGCGCTGATACCGTAGGCGCAATGGTACATGCAGAACCGAGCGAGGATCGGCTACCAGTTACGGCGTGGCCGATCCTCGTACGGCATACATACACAACGCTAGCCTGAGACAGCTGTCCCGGTTCCCCGCGCTCAGTCGCGGTACGGGTAGTCCGGATCGGCCAGGCGAGCGGCGCGGGCCGCTGCCTCGGGTCCAGCGATCTCTTTCGCGAGCTCCAGCAGCATCGTGCTGAGGTGCTGGCCGTAGCGCAGCAGGCTCGCGGCCCTCGAGCGCCGGGCGAGCAGGAAGGCCAGGATAGGCGTGTCGGCCTTCTGGGCGTTGCAACCAGGGCAGCAGAGCACCAGGTTGTCGCGCCGGTCGTAGGCCGTCCGGCCGCGGCGCGGCGTCACGTGGTCGAGAGTGATCCAGTCGGGATGGATCCGGCTCTCGCAATAGGCACAGACCGATCCGTGGCGGCTCAACAGCCACTCCCGGGTCGCGTTGTACGCGGTCCGGCTGGTGGGGAGCGATGTTCGTTGCGGTGCGGTGCGGGCTGGTCGGCTCGGGCGCCGGCGGCGCCGTGGCGAGCTCGATGTCCCTCGAGCTTGCGGTGTTGATTTATCAGACATGCTATGAATCGAATATAACCTCCGTTCAAGGACGGCGCAGGGGGCTCCGAGTCACTAGCACAATGCCTGCCATCAGGCCAGCGCGAAGTGAGGGTTCTCGATCAGCCCGATCTGGTTGCCGAATGGATCGGCGACGGTGGCCACCTTGATCCCGCCACCCACTTCCTTGCTGGGCGCGAGGAGAGCGGCCCCCACGCTCACGAAGTGCGCAACCGCCGGCTCGATGGACGGCACTCCCCAGTAGGCAACGGATCCACCCGGGCCAGCGGTGCCGGCGTCCGGGTCGGGGTCGAGGCCGAGCTCGAAGCCGCCGATGTTGAAGCCCACGTAGAAGGGCTCATCGAAGTACGGCTTCGCCTCGAAGGCTGCCTCATACCAGGCTTTCGCACGCGCCAGGTCGGGGACGTGATAGACGACAGTGCGAAGGCCGAGCGCCATGGTGGATCCTCAGTTCGAGAGTGGCTGGGTAGCGAGGCAAGTATAGGCTCAGTCGTGTGGAAGCGGAACAAGCGCATGTGGGCGGAATGCGCGTATGAGAGCGGGATGCGCTCCTGTCCACCTCACTCGAGCAGATCCAGGAACTGCCGCAGGATGCGCTCGGTAAGCCCCCAGATGATATGCCCCCGGTGCTGGAAGCTGGGCGTGCGGCGCGGTCCGCCGGTGAGATCGAGCACAACCTCTCGGGATGCCCGTGGATCGCGGAGCGCTGAGATGGGAACCCAGAACGCCTCGGCCACCTCACAGCTCAACCTGAGCTCCGAGAGGGCGCCGTGCACCGATACAAAAGGCGCTATGGCGATCGATGGGAGAGGGGCCGAAAGCGGTAGCACGTCATCCAGCCGCCCGATGATGCGGCCGTCACGCGCCAGGTCGATGGCAGTCTCCTCACGCGTCTCGCGGATAGCGGTGTCCTCGAGCGAGAGGTCGCCCGGTTCCTGTCGGCC
>DATCXG010000066.1:0-6293 GCA_036565945.1 Gemmatimonadaceae bacterium | reverse complement strand
TGACTACGAGGGAACAGGGAACAGGGAACAGGAAACAGGGAACTGCCTCCGAGTAGAGAGCTTGCCCCCACGAGCCGGTACCTGTTCCCCGTTTCCTGTTCCCTGTTCCCTGCAGTTAGCAGTTCCTGAACCCTGAACCCTGTTTTTGCTGAACCCTGTAGTTCCCTGCCGTCCCCTATCTCAGTTAGACACCTTCGCGTTCTGCAGGCTCTTGGCGGCGTCCAGGTGGGACTGCAGCTTCGGGAGCGCCTGCTTCAGCATGCTGACGAGCTGCGGGTTCTTGGCGGACTGCGTGAAGTCGTTCACGTGGTCGATCACCTTCTGGTGCGCATCGACCTGTTTGTCGACGTAGTCCTCATCCCAGTCGTTGCCGGCGGACTTGGTGGTCAGGTCCTCGAGCGCGTCCTTGCTGTCGCTCCGCAGGTCGCCGATATCATTATTGCTCGCCGTCGCGTAGGCGATGCTGGCCTTCCTGGCGAGCTGCGTGGTGCTCTGGAGCATGTTCGTGTGGTCGCTCACCATCTTCTTGGCGAAGGCTTTGACCGACGGGTTAGTGGCCTTGGTGCTGGCCAGCTTGCCCGCGGCTACCTCGCCAGAGTCGGCGGCCACCAGAAAGGCGACGATGTCGGCGTCGGTCCAGTCGCCATTGAGCGCGGATCCGACGCGGTTGGACACTGTGTCCGCTGCGACTGCTCCCGCGGCCGCGGCGGTGTCTATCGCCGATCCAACCTCGTTGGCCGCGCCGGCTGCGGCGCTGTCGGCGTTCGCCAGGCTGTTGTCGTTCCGCGAGGAGCACGCACCGAGCGAGGCGGCAACCGCCAGCGCGAGGGCCGCACCGCCCAATCGAGTATGCATGCAAGAGAATGTCTGCTTGGTCATCGTTGCTCTCCGTTCCGTGTGGGTGACTCCGCGCGCCCGGGTGCCACGCGGCGGTGACCGCACTGGTGGCAAGAAGCGTACATCGTTGGAACGCGCGCGTATATTCGTCGCCCATGCGTGGACCGACCGGCGCAGCGGCCAGTAGTTCGACATGCAACTTTCTCGATTGGTGACCCGCGCCGCTATGCAATCGTGACCATCATCACAGTTGCCTTCCAACCGCTTACGTGATGCGAGAATCTCGTCAGTAATTTCCTCGCGCGGCCGGGCTGGGTGCGGTCTTTGCACCTGCAGTGCGAGCGTACCCCGCTGCCCCGCAGCGGACTCGATTCGCCGCAGATCCGCGTAGAAACAGGAGGCAAATGATGAGATTCAAGCTCACGGCAATCGGCGCGCTCGCGCTGATCCCATCGCTCATGGCCGCACAGCAGACCACTAGCGACACGACCATGCGTGACACGACCATGCGTGACACGACGGTCACCACGACGTCCGAAGGACAGCTCGCCGAGCCGAGCGCCAACCTCGGTCTGACCACAGATCAGGTGAAGGAGCTGCAGAAGGCGATCAACGACAATGGGTGCCACGCCGGAGAGGTCACCGGAACCATCAATGACGCGACTCGCGAAGGCATAGACTGCATCCGCGAGGCCAAGCAGATCCAGAGCAGCGACATCAACGATGTCCTCCAGGCGCTGGGCCTCTCCTTCACGGTGAACAACGCTCAGGGGCAGAACGCGGTGAGCGATACGATCACCAGTGATACGACGACCAGCGACACGATGACCAGTGACACGACCGACACCACGATGAAGTCGGACACCACGTTCCAGACGGATTCGGGCGCGCTCCAGCGGGACACCTCTACGATCCCGTACGACACGAGCGCCGTCCACGACACGACGATGGTGCACGACACCACGATGATGCACGACACCACCACGGTCCCGGATACCAGCGCGATGCCGCGTGATACGACCATGTTCCAGCACGACACGACGTCCGTGACACGTGACTCCGTGCCCTCGACCATGCCGTCGATGCCGACGACTCCGCCCACGACCACCACGCTCCCCGACACGAGCCGTGGCCACCCGATGAAGCCGTAAGGATCTTCGGGCCCCGCAGGGCCGGAGCCAGCGTATGGAAGACCCCGATCGGCAGCGAACGCCGATCGGGGTCTTCTTTTGATTTCTCCCGCGGTAGATTCATCGGCACACTCTGAATCGGGAGATCCGCTCCATGCGCGTGCGTCTCGCTGCCGTCGTTCTGTCGCTGGCATCTTTCGCCCTGCCCGTCACCGGCAGCACCCAGCAGCAGAAGCAACGCTTCGCCAACCTGGACAGCGCCATCGTCGCGTCGCGCTACCTCGCGGGCGGCTCCGGCCCCGAGGACGTGAACTGGATCGACGGCGGCGCGCGATTCTCGTACACCGACACCGATCCCAATACCGGCGAGGAGACGATCCGCGCGCTCGATCCCTCCACGGGCCAGGACACGCTCCTCTTCGGCGCGCGAGGGCTCACCTTCCCCGGTACCAACGAGCCGTTCACCTACCGTTCCTTCCAGTGGGCGCACGATTCGAAGCACCTGGTCTTCCAGACCAACTTCAAGAGCATCTACCGGAGCTCGGGAACCGCCGACTACTACGTCTACTCGCTGGCCGACCGCTCGCTGCAGCTCGCCGCTCGCGGCGCGCGCACGGGTGAGCTCTCACCCGATGGCTCGATGCTCGGCTACGAGCGCGGCGGCGACATGTACGTCCAGAGCCTCGCCACGCACCAGGAGAAGCGCCTGACCAACGACGCCTCCGAGCACGTCTACAACGGCCACTTCGACTGGGTGTACGAGGAGGAGTTCGGGCTCGCGCAGGCGTGGAACTGGTCGCCCGACTCCCGATTCATCGCCTTCTGGCAGACCGACGACAGCGCCGAGCCGGTGGTCCAGCTCACCGACTACTCAGGGCGCCACCCCGATTGGGAGCATATCCGCATCCCTCAGCCCGGCGACTCCAATGCCACGGTGCGGATAGGGGTGGTGGATGTGAAGAGCGGGCAGCGCAGCTGGCTGGACACTGGCGAGAGAGGCGAGCTCTACATCCCGCGCATCTACTGGACGAGCCGGCCCGACACCCTCGCCGTGCTGACGCTCAACAGGCCGCAGAACGAGATGAAGCTCTTCTTCTTCGACGTGCACAGCGGCGGCAAGCGGCTCGTGATGACTCAGAGGTCGGATACCTGGATAGACGTCTTCGACTTCTACGCCGGGATCCAGGACATGATCTCCTTCCCCGAGGGATCGCACGAGTTCTTCTGGATCTCCGACCGCGACGGCTGGCAGCACATCTACCGCTACGACTACTCCGGGAAGCTCGTCAACCAGGTGACGAAGGGTAAGTGGAGCGTGACTCGCATCGAGGGGATAGATCCGAAGAGCGGGACCATCTACTACAGCTCCACGCAGATATCACCGCTCCAGCGCCAGCTCTACTCCGTCCGCTTCGATGGCGGTGCCGCGCGCCGCATCACTACCACCGCGGGGACGCACTCGATAAACATGGCGCCGAACACGCGCTATTACATCGACAGTTGGTCGTCCACCGAACGACCCACCCAGGTGGAGCTCTGGGCCACGGGGAGCCGGATGATCCGGAAGCTCGAGGACAACGCCAGCGTGGAGAAGTGGCTCACCACGCACGTCTATTCGCCGCCGGTGACCTTCGGCTTCACCAGCTCCGATTCCGTGCACATCGACGCGTCCATGGTGCGACCGGTGCCCTTCGACTCCACCCGCAAGTATCCAGTGATCTTCGCGGTGTACGGCGGCCCGGGCTCGCAACAGGTCTACGACCAGTTCGACGTCAGCGGCTGGACGCAGTGGCTCGCGCAGCAGGGCTACATAGTGGTCGGCGTGAACAACCGAGGCACCAACAACTACGGAAGTGCCTTCCAGAAAGCGGTCTACAAGCAGCTCGGCAAGTGGGAGAGCCACGACTTCGCCGAGACCGCGCGCTACATGGCGAAGCTCCCGTACGTGGACGCGGGGAAGATCGCCATCATGGGAACCAGCTACGGCGGCTACAGCACCCTGTACACGATGGAGATGTACCCCGACATCTTCACCGTAGGGATCGCCAACTCCGCTGTCGCCGACTGGCGGCTCTACGACACGATCTACACCGAGCGCTACATGGGTCTCCTTGGCGACAACGCGAGCGGCTACGAGCAGAGCTCAGCCGTCGAGAACGCCGCGAAGCTCGATGGGCACCTGCTCATGATCCACTCGATGATGGACGACAACGTTCACCCGCAGAACACCATGCAGCTGCTCACCGCGTTCACGACTGCCGGGAAGGATGTGGATCTCCGGATCTATCCGCCGGGTCGTCACGGCGCGGCGTACGACTTCGCCAGCTACCGCCTGATCCAGCACGTGAGCAACGACTTCCTGGCGCAGTGGCTGAAGGGCGAGGCGAAGCGCGCCTCGGCCGACCGGTAGAACCCGACGGCTCGGTCCCCTATCCGGGAGCGGGATGACAGTCTATGTTCCAAGTGGGGGGCTGGCCGTCGTGGCGGCCAGCTCTTCTTATCCCACCGTCATAGATGACTTTGGTGCGCCGGCGCCGACGGCCGCCGATTTGCATTGACGCACTGGATTCGCCCCCCAATCGCTCGACTCCGAGCGGGGAGATTCCAGCCTATGTTGCGTCGGTTGCGAGTAACGGTCCTCGACCTCACCAACGAACGGCCCACCCGCGCGCTTTACGCGCGCCTCATGAATGCCAACCTCGCCAGCATCATGCCCCAGGCAGTCGCCGTCTGGTGCGAGGAGGCAGGCCACAAGGTCAACTTCGTCTGCTATACCGGCTTCGAGAATCTGGCCGAGGAGATAAGCGCCGACACCGATGTCCTCTTCATCGGCGCCTTCACCCAGGCCGCTCACCTCGCCTACGCCGTCAGCAACATGCACCGCCAGCGGGGAGCGATCACCATACTCGGCGGTCCGCACGCGCGCTGCTACCCTGAAGATGCCGCGCGACACTTCGACTACGTGCTCGGCTTCACCGACCGCACGATCATCGAAGAGGTGCTTCGCGACCGCGCCCAGCACCGACCTGCGGGCCTGCAGCTCGCCGCGGCGCGGCAGCCCCAGGCGCTGCCCAGTGTGGAGTCGCGGTGGAAGTTCATAGAGCCCACGCTCGCCAAGGCGCCGGTGCTCAAGGTAGTGCCGATGATCGGGAGCCTCGGCTGCCCATATACCTGCCCCTTCTGCATCGATTCCACGGTAGAGTACCAGCCGCTCGGCTTCGACCAGATGCGCGAGGATCTGAAGTTCGTGCTCGGCAAGATGGAGCGCCCGCGCGTGGGGTGGCACGATCCCAACTTCGGCGTGCGCTTCGAGGACTACATGGGCGCCATCGAGGATGTCGTGCCGCCGGGGCGGATCGACTTCCTGGCGGAGAGTAGTCTCTCGCTCCTCTCGGAGCCGCGCCTCGAGCGCCTGAAGAAGAACGGCTTCAAGGCCATCCTACCGGGGATCGAGTCATGGTACTCGCTGGGCAACAAGTCGAGGACCGGTCGCGAGACCGGGCTCGCCAAGGTGCAGCACGTTGCCGAGCACGTGAACACGATCATGCGCTACATCCCGTACGTGCAGACCAACTTCGTGCTCGGTCTCGACACCGACAGCGGGCCCGAGCCGTTCGAGCTCACGAAGCGCTTCCTCGACCTCGCGCCCGGCGCATTCCCGGCGTTCTCGCTCCTCTCGGCGTTCGGCCGAGCGGCCCCGCTCAACCTCGAGCTGCAGCGCGCGGGCCGGGTGCTACCATTCCCATTCCACTTTCTCGACGCCAGCCACGCCATGAACGTGCGGCCGCTGCACTACGAGTGGCGCGAGTTCTACGATAACCTGCTCGGGCTCGAGCGCTACGCGTTCTCCATGCCGCGCGTGGCTCGGCGCTTCTCGGCGAACGACAACTCGATCGTGAGATGGATGAACGTCGCGCGCGCGCTCTCCTCGGAGCGTTTCGGGCGCGTACAGTACCACGCGAAGATCCGCAGTCTCCTCGATACCGATCCGAGCGTCCGCCACTTCTTCGATGGCGAGACGAAGGTGGTTCCGAACTTCTACGTGGACCGCATCCGACGCGACCTCGGTCCGCTCTGGGACTCGCTTCCCAGCTTCGGCCTGTCGCACGACCCCGAAGCCTACATCAAGAGCGCGGCGGCACCCGTGCCGATAACGCTATCCGCGTAGCGAAGGCGCTGGATTATCAGCTGAACACATAGCGAGGCGAGGTCGGCGGAGGTGTACTTCCGCATCGGCGCGGCATCGGCCGTCCAGTTCCACGCCGGCCACGCGATGGTTTCCAGGTGGAGCAGCTGTTCGCTGGCGACGCTCGCATGGCAGCCGCG
>DATCXG010000522.1:0-2077 GCA_036565945.1 Gemmatimonadaceae bacterium | reverse complement strand
CAGCCGCTCTCGAGTCGCTTGCCATAATTGCCTACCGGCAGCCCATCGGGCGCGCCCAGATCGAGGAGATCCGAGGTGTTTCGGCGGGAGGAATGCTGCGCACGCTCCTGGAGCGCGGGTTGATCGAGGTCGTGGGGCGGGCCGAGGGGCTGGGTCGCCCGCTCCTCTACGGTACCACTTCGCTCTTCCTCGAGCAGTTCGCGCTGCGGCATCTGGGCGAGCTGCCGCGCGCTGACGAACTTGCCGTCGCCCTGCGCGCCGAACCGAGAGAGCTCTGACAGCCGTGGAGATGCGCCTTCAGCGCGCGCTCGCGCGTGCGGGCGTGGCATCTCGGCGTAAGGCCGAAGAGTTGATCGTGGCCGGTCGTGTCACGGTGAACGGAGCGGTCGCGCAGTTGGGGCAGGTGGTCGAGCCCGCGCGCGATGATATTCGTCTGGACGGGAAGCGGGTGGGCCCGCCAGCGAAGGAGCGTTGGGTCGTGCTCAACAAACCGGCCGGCACGATATGTACGCGCTCCGACACGCGTGGCAGGAAGACCGTCTTCGACCTGATCCCGGATGTGCCCGGACTGACCTACGTGGGGCGGCTGGACTATCTCACCGAAGGCGTACTTCTGTTCACCACCGACGGCGCGGCGGCACATGTGCTCATGCACCCGAGCCACGAGGTGGAGCGCGCTTACGCGGCCACCGTGTCGGGCGACGTGCCCGGAGCGGTGCGTCAGGCACGCCGTGGGGTGGATCTGGGCGAGGGCCTGGTGGTGCCGCGCGAGATCTCGGCCGAACCGCTGCCCTCGGGACACGGACGTTGGGAGCTCAAGATGACGATCACCGAGGGTCGGAACCGCGAAGTCCGGCGGATCTGCAAGGCCCTTGGGTTGTTCGTCGACCGATTGGTGCGCATCCGCTACGGACCAGTGACTCTGGGTCGTCTGCCTAGCGGGGAGTCGCGCCCCCTGACAAAGAGGGAGCACGAGGTCATCCGTGCGCTGGTGAAAGCCGACAGAACGGAGGGGTAGAGCACCATGGAGCTACGGAACTCGACGGCGTTGCTGCTGGGCGGAAGTGGACTGGTCGGGATGGCGGTCGCTCGGCGCCTTCTCGCCTTCGAGCCGGAGCGGATAATCATCACCGGGCTCACGCGCGACGAGGTGCTGCCCGCTGTCGGCGAGTTGTCAGCGTGCTCCAAGGGCGTGGCGATAGAGGGAGTCTGGGGGAACATCTTCCTCCCCGAGGACCTCTCGACCCAGCCACGTGAGAGCGTCCTCTCCGACCCGGTGGCGCGGCGGAGGGTGGTGGACGACTACATCGGTCCCTTCGCGCAGGCATCCGTCGAGGGGAATCAGCTCTACGCCTGGCTCGTCCTGTTCAAGCCCCAGCTCGTGGTGGACTGCGTCAACACTGCTACCGCAGTAGCCTATCAGGACGGCCACGCTAGCGCGCTCCGCCTGCTCGATGCGGTGGACAGGAACGAAGTGGACCGTGAGATGGTGGAGCGCCACCTGCTCACGCTTCCACTCCCGCAGCTCATTCGCCACATGGAAGTGCTGTCCGAGGGTATGCGTCGCGCTGGTACACAGGCGTACGTGAAGATCGGCACCAGTGGCACTGGCGGTATGGGGCTCAACATCCCCTACACGCACAGCGAGCAGAAGCCGTCGCGCACGCTGATGTCCAAGTCCGCCGTCGCGGGCGCGCACAGTCTGTTTCTGTTCCTGCTCGGTCGCACGCCAGGCGCACCGGCCACCATAGAGATCAAGCCCACAGCGGCGATCGCGTGGAAGGAGATCGGCTACGGCCCCATCCGGCGTCGTGGCGGCACTCTGGAGATTGTCGATTGCGAGCAGCCGATCCCGATCGCGGATGCATTCGCGCCGGGCGCGCGGGGGTGGGTGCGGACGGGGCGGCCGCTCGAGAGCGTGTTCATCAATGTGGGCGAGAACGGCGTGTTCGCGCGTGATGAGTTCGAAACCGTCAGCGCGCTGGGCCAGATGGAGCTGGTGACACCGGAGGAGATCGCGGATACGGTGCTCATGGAGGTGCGGGGAAGACCGACCGGGCACGACATAGTTGGCGCG
>DATCXG010000511.1:0-14656 GCA_036565945.1 Gemmatimonadaceae bacterium | reverse complement strand
GTACTCGAGGCCAGGACCGAGCACCGGGACCGGGTATATCATTTCTCCGCAGCCACTTACCGCGCCCTGGGTACTCCAGAGGCCCACGTCCGCCTCGCGGGGATCGAGCCTATCCAGCGCGAGCAGATGATCATGCAGTTCGTGGATGCCAACGGCCGGATCACCCGCAGCCAGGCCGCCGACCTCTGCCAGGTAGGCGGTCGCGAGGCGCGCGCGGTGCTCGAGAAGCTCGTGAACCGTGGCGAGCTCGTGGTCCGTGGCGAGCGCCGAGGTTCATATTATGAGCGATTGGCGGGTGTTATGGCCGACGGTCAAAAGTTATGAACATTATCCACAGAGTTATGAACAGGGGTCATAACTTGTTCAGAACGGTTCAATAGGACGGCGCGTGGGCGGTCGGGAAGGGTGAGGCATGGTGGGGTGGCGGTGTAGGGAGGGCTCCGCGGTAACTGCAGCGTGCTGCAGGTAAGCAGTTCCAGCCCCCCGCCGAGAACTACGGGTGAGAGACCTGCCCCCGTTTCTCCGTCCTCGGGCATTCAGATCCCGAATGCTACCCCGAGGTTGATCGAGAGGAAATTCGCCTCGCTGCGGATGGGGTTGATCGTGATCGAGCCATCCGGGTGGTCCACGATGCTGCCCTCCCTCAGGTAGGACGCCAGGCCATTGCCGTGGTAGCGGACGCCAACGTCGATCGAGATGGGCTTGGCGCCATGGCGCACCGGGAAGAGGATGCCGCCGCCGCCCGTCCAGGCGAAGACCAGGTCATCGAAGTTCCTGGTGTCGGCAAACGCTTCGTTGTTGTTGGTCCCCTTCACCGATGAGTGAGTGAAGAAGTACGCGAGCCCGGCGGTGCCCGTGATGTAGGGGCGCACCGGCCCGGACGGGACCATCAGTTGCGGGCCCACGCCGAATACCGCGATGTCATTGCTGGTATTTATGTCCACCGTGATGCGGCAACCCACCAGACAGGCCTCCTGGCGTTCGTGACCGTACTGCAGGTAGCCACCCTCGAGGCGGAGTCGGAGCGCGCCGCTACCACCCAGATTGGTCACCACGTTCGCGCCCAGGCCGTAGCCGTTACCGATGTACGTGTCGAACTCGCCGCGCGGGATCAACATCGAGCCCACTATTCCGATGGACGTTCTGCTGACCTTCATCGGGCGGGTACCGGGCTGCTCCTGGGCGTATGCCGCGGCTGGAATCGCCAGGAGAAGGATGGCCGCGATGGTGGCGGGTGCGCGTGACATGGTGGCTCTTGGGCTATGCGTGAGGGAAGCAGAGCACGAGGGAAGACGAGAATAGTTCGGTGAGAGTTTCAGTGGTGCGCCTTGGACGGAGTGCTCCCCCACGCCTCTGATGCACCGTTCTATACCGTGGTCTTCGGGCCGCTGTTCCGGGGGTGGTCGCGTACAAGTTTTCGAAACGCATGACCACCCCGGACGCGCCGAGAGCGAACGTCAGTGCTCTGATAAGCTTACGTGCTCCAGTCCGCCCTCTGGCACGCCTCGCGGCTATCATTTATAGATACAGCGAGCGCGGCCAACTCTGAATTGTTGCCGCGCACCTATTCACATCGCAAAGAGGCGGTGTGTAGGGGGATGCCATCACCCTTCTGGCGAGGAAGCGCGACGTGCGAGCGTTCAGTGTTCTAACCTGGGCAGCGCTGTTCAGCGGCCTGGCAGCTACTGCTGCCGCGGCGCAGCGGCCCATCCGAGGCTCGGTCGATGATGCCGAAACAGGGCAGTCGGTCGCATCGGTACAGATCCAGGTCCGAGGCACCACCACGGGGACCGTGAGCGGGGCTGACGGCAAGTTCACCCTGACCGTACCAGCTGGCGCCGTTACGCTCGACGTTCGGCGAATCGGCTACCAACCCACGACGGTGGCGGTGGCCGCGGATCAGCAGGAGGTTGCGATCCACCTCAAGGCCGACGTGCTCCGGCTGAACGCGGAGATCATCACCGGTCAGGCTACGTCAGTCTCGCGTCTGAACGCCGCCAACGATGTCGGATCTGTTGGCGCCGAGGAGCTCACCCGAGCCCACGCGACAACTCTCGACAACGCACTCCAGGGAAAGGTGGCGGGGGTGGAGATCACCTCCAACTCAGGCGCGCCTGGCGGCGGCATGCAGATCCGCATGCGCGGCGTCACGTCCATCTATGGCAACTCGGCGCCACTGTACGTGATCGACGGGCTCCCGGTGTCCAACACCGTTACCGCCAGCGGCCTCAATACCATCACTGAAGGCGGCGGCGATAACCAGGACAACAGCGTCAATCGCATTGCGGACCTCAACCCGAACGACATCGCCAGCATCGAGGTGCTCAAGGGCCCCTCGGCGGCGGCGATCTACGGCTCCGAGGCTGCCAACGGCGTGGTCGTCATCACCACCAAGAAGGGCCAGGTGGGTGCGCCGAAATTCAGCTTCAGCCAGCGCTTCGGCACCAATGTCCAGGGGCACAAACTCGGGCTCAGGCAGTTCAATATCGACGATGCCATTGCCTACGCCGGCGATGTGGACATCCCCGAGGACAGTGTGCGGGCCTGGTTCCAGAGGACCGGAGGTCATAACGACTTCGAGAAGCAGGTCTACGGTGATCGCAGCCTGAGCTTCTCCAGTAACCTCAGCGTGAGCGGCGGTAGCGAGAACACCCAGTACTTCCTCTCCGGCCTGGCAATGCACGACAACGGCATCCAGTACGGAACCGGGTACGACAAGCAGTCGTTGCGCGCCAATCTCACGCAGCACGTGGGCGACAAGCTGCAGATCCAGGTGAACACGAACCTGATCCACTCGCTCACCAAGCGCGGTATCAGCAACAACGACAATACCAACATCAGCCCGTACGTCGTGTTCGCGGCGACGCCGACCTTCTTCGACTTCAGGCCGGTGGACGGTAAGTACCCGAGGAACCCCTTCCTCTCCAACGCCAGCAACCCGCTGCAGACGATCGCGCTGATGACGACGCCCGAGGATCTCTTCCGGTTCATGGGATCCGTCAACGCCCAGTACTCGGTGTTCACCACGAACACCCAGAACCTGAAAGCGACGTTGGACATGTCGATCGATCACTACGGCTTCAAGTCGAACCTCTACGCGCCGCCGTCGCTGTACTGGGAGCCCGCTGACGGCTTCCCCGGCACCACGGTGGATCGCAACACGAGCGAGACTCGGACGCCGCTGGCACTGACGCTCGCGCACACGTACACGACGCCGTCCAACAGCATCCAGGCCACCACTTCGGCCGGTCTCCGTCGCGGGTTCAATTCCTTCAACTCCACCACGGTGACCACGACCGACCTTCTGGCCGGCCAGCAGAACGTAGACCGGGGCGTCAATGTAGGGGCGGCGCAGGACAGGCAGTTGGTCCGTAGCCTCGCCTGGTATGCGCAAGAGGAAGTGCTGCTCCTCGACCAGCGTCTCCTGGTGAGTGCCGGAATCCTCGGCCAGCGCAGCACCAACAACGCGCACGTCAACGAGCTCTTCTACTACCCGAAGGCGGCGGCTTCGTACCGCTGGCAGGACATCGGACCATTCAACGAGTTCAAGGTGCGCGTCGCCTACGGCGAGACTGGTAACGAGCCGCTGTACGGCAACAAATTCAGCTCGCTAGTTGGCGCGCCATACACCGGGGTGAATGGCGTACAGTTCCCGGCCACCGCCATCGTTGCTGATCCGAATCTGCACCCCGAACGCGAGAAGGAGATCGAGACCGGTATAGATGCGGCGATGCTCGATTCGCGGCTCGCGCTCTCGGCATCCTTCTACCAGAAGAACAACACCGACCTCCTGTTGCAGGCGCGTATCGCGCCCAGCATGGGCTACACGACCCGGATCTTCAACGGCGGCGAGATTCGCAACCGTGGCGTGGAGGCCTCGCTGACCGGCTTCCCCGTGCAGTCCGGCAACTTCTCCTGGATGTCCCGCGTGACATTCTCGAAGAACGTGGGACTCGTGACGTCACTTCCGGTGCCGGCTTTCGCGCCGCCGGGATCGTTCTCACTGCGTTTCGGGCAGGGCTTCATCCAGGAGGGGAAGTCCCCGTCGCAGATCACCGGTGAAGACTCGGTCAGTCGTGCCAATGGGATCAGCCGCGTCACGCTGGGCGACTACGAGCCCGATTTCTCGTTGGGCTTCTCCAACGAAGTCAACATCGGACCTGTGCGGCTCTCGGGCCTCATCGACTGGCGTCGTGGCGGCGATATCGTGAACCTCACGCAGCTCCTGTATGACGGGGCTGGCCTCTCGGTCGACCCGGAGGCGGGCAGCGCCCGGTTCCTGTCGTATCGTCATCACAACTCGCCCTACACCCAGAGCGCCTCGTTCGCCAAGCTGCGCGAGGTGACGGTGTCGTACACCTTACCGCAGAGCCTCGTACAGTCGGCGTTCGGCGACAAGGTCAGCGCGCTGCGCCTCGAGGCCAGTGGGCGCAACCTCTACACGTGGACCAACTACGAGGGGCTGGACCCCGAGGTCAGCAACTTCGGCAATCAGAACATCAATCGGAGCCAGGATGTGGCGCCGTATCCGCCCTCGCGGAGCTTCTTCTTCACGCTCGGTGTGGATTTCTGAGATGCGACCCACAACAACTAACCTGGCTACCATTCTGCTACGAGGCACGAGCCACATGCGAACCAGACTCATAGCGCTCGGGCTCGGTGTGATGTTCATCTCCGCGTGCCAGGATCTGGCAAGCCCGGACATGAACAACCCGAGCGTCACCGACTACTCCAACATCACCAGTATCTCGCAGGTATCTGAGCTGGCGACGGGAGTATTGGGCTACGATCGCGGATTCAATACCTCTGAGATCCTGCGCGCCGAGATCATGGGCCGCGACGCGTATAATCTTCCCGTGTCCGAGCCCCGTTGGGTCGCGGATCTGCTCGGCCCGAATATCGATCCGGGCGGCTTCAACGGCACGACCACCTGGCCGTACACGCCCATCCGGGAGGCGAACATCGGTATCCACGGTGTGGATGCGGCGGATGCCGCCGTGCTCACCGATGAGCAGAAGAACGCGACTAATGGCTTCCTGCGCACCTTCAAGGCGCTGTCGTATCTCCGCGCGATCGAGACGCGGGATAGTGCCGGAGCTCCGATCGCCGTGGACATCGAGCCCACGGGACCCGTGGCGCCGCTGGCCTGCAAGGGCGATGTACTCGCTTACATAGTGGCGTTGCTCGATTCCGCGAACACCAACCTCGCGGCGGGCGGCGCGGAGTTCCCATTCTCGCTGCCTTCCGGCTTCGCTGACTTCGATGACCCGGCGGGCTTTGCCAAGTTCAACCGCGCTCTCGCCGCGAAGGTGAATATCTATCTTGCCTTCCGTGCGTATGCGCCCGCCGGTGGAAGCGCCGGCGGTCCGATCGACGGCGCGTATCTGACGGCCGCGGATGCGGCGCTCAACGCGTCGTTCCTGAATACCGGCGCAACGACTGTTGCCGCGCTGAATGTGGGACCACAGCACACCTACAGCACCGCCTCCGGCGACGCCACGAATGCGCTCTACGGTGACCCCGCAAGCACTGACTACCGCGCCAACCCGAGGGTGGTGAGTGAAGCCGACGCGGGCGACAACCGGGTGGCACGCAAGGTCGTGAAGACGTCGAGCCTCTCGCTCAGCGGTGTCGGTTCGGACTGGGCATTCACGCTCTACCCCAATCCCGTCACTCCCGTGAGCATCATCACGAACAAGGAGCTCATCCTGCTCAAGGCTGAGGTGGAGTGGGGGAAGGGAAATGCACCTGGTGCGCTCACCCTGGCCAATATCGTGCGCACGGTTGATGGCGGCCTCGCGGCCAAGGTGCTGAGTGACCCGGACGATGTCCTCGACCAGATCCTCTACGAGAAGCGCTACTCGCTTCTCTGGGAGAGCCCGTCTCGCTGGCTTGACGCCCGCCTGTTCGGAAAGCTGAACGGCAGCAACCCACCTGCCGGACTCGGTATGGAGAACGACAATGCTCCGCTCTGGAACATTCCGATCCCGCAGCCCGAAGTTGACGCCCGCGGCGGTGATCTTACCAAGGCGTGCACGGTGAACTGAGCTCATCGTTACGTGTAGCAAGCTCAAACGGCCTCGGGGGATTCCCCCGAGGCCGTTTGAGCTTCAATACCTGACCCTGCCAGCTTCATTCCGTCGTTGTCTCAGCGTCATCTCCTCGGATGGGCGCCAGCACGCGGCGATCTGAGACCGATCTGAGGCTGCGGTAGATGCAGAACGGCCCCGGGAAATTCCCGGGGCCGTTCTGTCTGGGTGCCAACTGAGAGGGATCAGGAACTACGGGGTTCAGGGTTCAGGGGGCAGGGTTCAGGTACTGCCTCGGCGGCGAGGTCCTTGCGCCTAGGCCGTTGCTGAACCCTGCCTCCTGAACCCTGAACCCCGTAGTTCCTGATCCCTTTGTAGTTCCTGCCCAGCATTACTCGCCAGGCGTAGTTGGCGTGGTCGGCTCGGACGTCTCGCCTGGCGAGCCGGCCGCCACCTTGGTGGGTTTGTCTGCCATGCCGCGGCGGCGGAAGTGCCATGGTAGGGTGCGGAGGCCGATCTCGAGCTGCACCGATGTGCGGTCGGTGGCGGCCAGACGGCGAGCGTGAGTGGCCAGAATGTCGCTGCGCGTGACGACCCCCACCAGCTTGCGTGGCTCTGCGCGCGTGACCACAGGGAGCCGTCCCACCTGCTCGCGCACCATGTGGTCGGCCGCCTCGCGGGCAGTGTTGGTGTCGTAGATGATTACCGGCGGCCGAGTGATAATCTCCTTCACGCGGCTATCCATCTCCAGCTCGAGGTTGAGAATGTTGCGCCGGGTAACGACCCCCATGATGTTCCCCTCGTTGTCCACCACGGGGAATCCCTGGTGCATGGAGTCCGGGTCGCGCGCCGCCATCCAGTCGCGCACGTCCTCCACGTAGTCGTCTCCCTTGAGGGCCACGACTGCTGGCGAGGCTATGTCGCGCACCAGCACCTGCGAGAGGAAGTCCACGGCGTAATCGGATTCTATGTTGGTGCCGCGCCGCGCCAGCTTCTCGGTCATGATGGTGTGCTTCATGAGCAGGAGCGACGCCAGATACGCGGCGCTGCAGCCGCCGAGCAACGGGAGAAGTCCCATGGGCTGGCGGGTGGTCTCGAAGGCGAAGACAACCGACGCGAGTAAGGCTCGCGAGGCGCCGGCGAAGATCGCTGCCATCCCTACCAGAGCCGCTATTCGAGGATCGACCCCCAGGTGCGGTGCTAGCGCTACGGTTGCGGTGCCGATCACGGCGCCGAGTCCGCCGCCTATGGTGAACAACGGCGCGAGTGTTCCGCCGGAGGTACCACTGCCGAGCGCCACGGCCCACGAGATGAACTTGAGCACCACAAGAAGGATCAGAGCGCTCCCGGTCAGATGTCCCGAGACGATCTGTTCGATGTTGTCGTAGCCCACTCCCATGGTGTGAGGCGAGAAATAGCCGATGAATCCCACGACTACGGCGCCGATCGCCGGCCACCACATCCAGTGCACCGGGAGCTTCTCGAACGCGTCTTCTATGAGGTAGACGGAGCGGGTGACATACACTGATGCAACGCCGATCACTGCGCCCAGAATGATGTAGGAGGCCAGTGCGCCACCGCCCGGTTGTGCCAGGTTGGGCATCGGGAACACCGGCGCCGATCCGAAGAACGCCATGCGTACGCCCGTGGCGGTGGCGCTGGCGAGTGCCACAGGTACGAGTGAGCGTGCGCGGTACTCGAAGAGCAGGAGCTCGATGACGAGTAGTACGGCCGAGACCGGGCTACCAAAGGTGGCGGCCATCCCGGCCGCGGCGCCGGCCGAGAGAAGGATCTTCCGCTCGTCCGCCGTGATGCGGATGATCTGCCCGGCGAGCGATCCCAGCGCACCGCCGGTGGCGATGATGGGGCCCTCGGCACCGAATGGGCCGCCGGTGCCGATCGATATGGCGGCGGATACCGGCTTGAGGATCGTGACGCGCGGCGAGATGCGGCTCTGGTTGAAGAGCACCATCTCCATGGCTTCGGGGATGCCATGGCCGCGGATGGCCGGCGAGCCGTAGCGCGCCATGACGCCCACGATCAGCCCGCCTATCACCGGCACCAGGATGACCAGAATCCCCAGATGATGGCCGGCCGGTGACACGAGTGAGGTGGACAACTGGCCGTGGAACGCGAGATTGGTTATGAAACCAATGACGCGCATCAACCCGATGGCAATGAAACCGGCGCCGAACGCCACCAGGATGGCGATACCGCTTATGAGGATGATGCGCCGCTGGTTCTCGGTGCGTTGATGGGGGACGTGCGCGGCATTGAGCGCGGGTCCGAGCGATGGGGCTACCGGTAGCCCGTCGGTCGTCGAGGCGCGCGATGCCTCGTGATCTACCATGTGCTGACTCTCTTCGCTGTGGCGCATGACGAGCCCCGCGACGGCGCCGGGGGCGGTAGGGCTCGATAGGCAAGGTGGAATACGCGTAGCGTAGCGGCCAACCGGCACGTGTACGTCGCGCCTTACCGTGATACTTGTATTGACTCCAATATATCGGGTCGCGTCACTTCGCGGAGAAGGCCCCGGCGTGATACCGCGAGCAATAGGTTCCGGACACGCGGCGAACGGAGGCTCATTCCGCCCGCCGCGCGGCACCGCCAGTGTTGCACGAGTCGTCTCATTCTAACCGAACAAGGAGGCCCAGTGCCAGCAACCGCGCTCCATCCGCGCTCCGCCACGGAGATAATCGACGCCTCGTTTCAGCTTCTCAGGCAGTACTATCCCCAGCTCGTGGCGCTCTCAGTGGTGGCGCTGCTCCCTTACATGGTTCTCGCCGTCCTCGCGGGTGATCCGGCGACGAATCCAGTGGGTGCGATGGGCGTCCTCGCGGCCCAGCTACTGTGCACCTCTCTGGCGGAGGCCGCGGTGATAGTGGCCGTATCGGATGGATACCTGGAAGGGCAGGTGGACATCCGTCACGCGCTCCTGCACACTGCCTCCCGCCTCCCGTCGATCATCGGCGCTCTGATCCTGCGCGGCCTGGCTGTGGTCCTGGGGCTGATCGCGTTACTGGTCCCCGGGGTGTACATAGCGCTGCGCACCTTCGCTGCCACTGCGGCGGTGGTACTCGAGGACGAATCGGCATCTGGGGGAGTCTCGCGCTCGTGGCGGCTGGGCAAGGGCGAGGTTGGTAAGATCTTGACCACGATGCTGCTCGCCTGGCTGATCTACATCGTGCTGTTCGTAGTGCTGCTGATACTGATCGGCATCATCGTGGGGCAGAACCCCGTGTTGGTCCCGATCCTGACAGCGGTGATGCTCGCCTTTGTCTATCCCTTCACCGGAGTGGTAACCACTCTTCTCTACTACGATCTCCGCGTGCGCCACGAGGGCTTCGATCTGGAGCTACTGGCGCGGGAAGTCGCCCTGCCCGAGCACGACACGGCGAGGACCGGGCTGGAGTAGCGTGACGAACGAGCGGGGAAAGCGAGTGGGATGGGCGAGCGGGACGACCTCGAGTAGGAACCTCAGCCGGCAGGCTGTCGCGCCTGAATCTCGTGCAGCCCCGACTCCCGGGTGAGTTACATCACTCCGCCCTCCCGCTCCCTCCCATCGCCCGGTCGATCTCGCGCCTCGCCGTCACAGCTCCGGGTGAGAGGGCCCCGAAGTGCCTCCATAGCAGCGTACCGTCCGAGGCGATGAGGAATGTCTCGGGCAGCCCCACCGTCTGAAACAACCGCTGAGCGCTACCGTCGGGGTCGCGCCCGATGGTGAAGCCGGCACCGTGGTCTCTGGCGAACTCACGAACCTTGGCGTCGTCGCCCAGATCCACGCTCACCGCCAGCACGCGTAACCCCTTCGGCTCGTAATCGCGGCGCAGTCGCTCCAGGTCGGGAAATTCTTTCTCGCACGGGCCGCACCAGGTAGCCCAGAGGTTGAGCAGTGTGAGCTGCTCGCCCGCCCCCACGCGGGCGCTGTCGCCGCCGAGCGTGCGCACTGCATAGGCGGGCACCGCCTCACCCACCACCAGTGGCCGAAAGCGCTCGGTCGAGGAGTCGCACGCCCCGAGCGCCATCACGATTACCGCGACGGCCAGCTTGCTGGTACCCCTCACTCGATCTCCCCGCTACGAACGAGTACGTGGCTCTCGCCCACCTTCGGGAGCCCCATGGCCGCGTGAGGATCCTTCATGTTGGGCCGCGACTCCTCGGCTGCGCGCGCGTAGTCGGCGCTCTGCTCCGTCCATGCGATTGTCAGGCGTCGGCCGGCGACCGCCAGCACGGGGAAACTGGCCGCCCGTCCTTCGGCGCTCACCATCTGCGTGGGCGCGAAGTTGTCGCCTCCGTCACGCGACGTACGGATCGCCACGCGAGGCGTCTGGAGCGTGCCATCGTCCCACGCCACGACGACGATTCCGGAATCGGCCAGCGCGAGCTGCAGGTGCGCCGGTCGCGAGAACTGCGCGGTGCCCAGCGGAACGGCGTGTTGGAAGCTCTTCGAGCCATCGTCGGAGCGTGTGTAGTACGCTCCAGCCGCACCCTCCTTCCCCGTCCACCACGCCACGTGCAGGCGACCTCTGGAATCCACAGCGAGGGCGGGGCCGGCGTGCGGGCAGGCATCTACGCGCCAGTCATCGGCGTGCACCCGCACCGGAGCGCCCCACGTCTCGCCCCTGTTTGTGGACCGAGCCACCACTATGTCGCGGATCCCGCCGGGCAGAACCGCGCGCCACGCCGCGTAGACCACTCCGTGCGGGGCTGTGGCGAGCGCGGTGCGGCAGCACGGGCAGGCCTCGCCGGTGTCGATCGGGTGGTTGGGCGCCCAGGTCTTGCCACCATCATCGGAGCTGGTGGCGTAGGCGCGTGACTTCCCCGTGCGGCCGTCGAGCCATGCGGCGTAGATGGTACCGTCGGCAGCTATGTGCAGCGCGTGGAAGTTGTGCGAAGCGAAGACGCTGTCGTCGGTGACGGTTACTGGCGCATCCCAGCTCTTGCCACCGTCCGGCGAGTGGGCGAAGCGCAGGGCGCTGAGCGGGAAGCGCGCGCCGGGCGCCACTCGACCCACGACGTACAAGGCGTCGAGCGACCCGTCGGGCGCGTAGGCGAGTTTCGGTGGCGACTCGCCGTGCGGCTCGATGGGGCCGAGTGGATCACTCAGCTCCGATGGCGCCTCACCGGTGGAGACGTAGAGCCGTCCGTCCGTGCCGCCGTCCGGAGCCGAGATCCAGGCGGTGGCCTGATGGCCATCGCCCGAGACCGCGAACATCGGTGCGGCGCCCACTGTGGTGGGCGCGCTCACCACCGTGGCTTCCGAGAGATTGATCGGCGCGCCACGGTTGCACGCTGCCATGAGAATCATGGCGAGTCCGGCGGCGCCGGCCCGGAGGAGCATCGTGCGTCTGATGCAGCCGAGATCGCTCGCGCGGTGTGGGATGATATTGATCATGGCAATCACTTTCTCCGCCAGTCATAGCGCACGCCCGCATAGATCGCGCGTGGCGTGCCGGGGTTGTACTGTGCTCCCTGAAATGCATCGTACGACGCGATCTCGGCGTATCTGCTGCCGGCCACGTTCAGAGCGCGCGCGAACAGCTCCGCCTGGGGCGTCAGCGATACGCTAGCGTGGACGTTGATCAGCTCGTGGCCTCTGTAGAAGCGCGTGTTGGCGGGATCCATGGGGTAGGAACCCGTGTGATTCCACTCGAGTGCCACGCTGCCGCCGCGTAGCAGGCCTGGCGAGTACGACACGAGAACGCTCGCGAGATCGCGAGGCGCCTGCTCTATGCGTTTGCCGTCGTACTCTACCGTCGCACCAGGCGACCAGTGCACGTATTCCTGATGCGATATCGAGTAGCTGGCGTCGACCCGGAGACTGGGAACCACCACGGCACCCACGCTTGCCTCGATCCCACGATGCTGCGTCTCACCGGCGTTGGTAGCCACGCGCTGGTTCTCGGGGGTGATGTAGGTGATGATGTCGTCGCGGATGGTCATGTCGTATGCCGCCAGCTGGTACACCACGCGTCCCCACCCCTCGCCACGAACACCTATCTCGTAGCTGTCCACCTTCACGGGCGAGAGGTCCAGCGTGTTCGACGCGGAGCCCTGCTGGAAGAGCTGGCCTTGCGATGGTGCGCGGAAGCCATGCCGGTACGAGGCGTAGATGCTCGATCCCCTACCAAGGTCGAACGTGGCCCCGAGCTTCGGGCTCAGGTGCGTGTAGTTGACTGTGGTGCTGGGCGGCCGCTTGTGCGTGCGAACTGTGTCGCTGGTGGGTGGCAGATTCGTGTTGTACGCGTAGCCCGCCATGTCGAGGCGCAGCCCGCCGTTCAGGCGCAGGCGTGGGAGCGGTGAGAGCTCGGCGTGCAGGTATGGCGAGACCGATCGGTAGGTGACGTCGTAGTCGTACTGGCGCTCCCCGGTCTGATAGCTTGCCCAGATGCGGCTCTGGCCTTCCGGCGCAGTGATCACCTGGTTGGCGGTGAAGCTCCCGGGGCTGTAGTCCGCGTCGGCACCGGCTATGATCCGCGCGCGCATGGGCTCGAAATCGCGGCGGTATTTCGCGAGCAGGCCCGCCGAGTAGTTGCGCGTATCCCAGATCTGTGGGTCGTAGCTGAGCTGCCAGTACGGGATGAGTTGGAGCAGGTCGTAGCGGGCGTACGGGGTGAGACTGATGAGCGAGGAACGTCGCTCCCACTCCAGCGCGGAGGAGAGGCGCAGGGCGTCCACCTTGCGGAAGGCGATCGGGGAGCGGTTGATACTGCTCTTCGCCTGATAGTCCTGCTCGCCGAGCGTGTAGACGTCGTGCTGGTCGACGTGGGTGCCGGTGAGCACCGTGCGCGCGGTGGGGCCGCTCGAGGCGTCGCGGTCCCAGCGAACGCTGGCGCTCTGGCGATCATAGTCGGCGTTGTCGCGCCAGCCGCCGCTCCTCGTGAGGTTGAGATCGGCGCGCAGACCGCCCGTTGAGAACGGCGCGCCACCGGTCACGAGGAGCCGCTCGTAGCCGTAGGCGCCGCCCTCGAGAGAGACGTCGGCGGTGGGCACGGCGGGCGCGGGGCGAGTACGGACGTTGATCACGCCAGCGATTGCGTCGCTCCCGTACAGTGCGGTCCCCGGACCCTTCAACACCTCCACGCCGCCCGCCTGCGGCAGGTTCACTTCATAGAGCGCGTTGTGATTGAAGAACCCAGTGGCGCGCGTGGGGACGCCGTCCTCGAGGTAGAGGTACATGGGCTTCGTAGTGATCGGCTGTCGGATGGCCATGCTGTGCCCCTCGCCCGACAGCTCCGAAGCGTGAACTCCCGGCAAGCGATTGAGGAGCTGCGCGGGATGCGACGCGTGCGCCTCTTCGATCTCGTCCGCGCCGAGGACATCGATGGTGACTGACGATTCGCCTCGCCGCTCGGCCTCGCGGGTAGCGCTGACCACCACGGGTTCGAGGATAGCCGCTGCTTCACGGAGCGCGAGCTCCAGGCGCGTGGTAGCGCCATCTCGCACCTGCACGCTCTGACGCAGCGAGTCGAGCCCCAGGCGTCGCGCGAGGATGGTGTGACTTCCGGACGGTACTGCGGCGATGTGGAAACGCCCCTGGGCGTCGGAGAGGGCGCCGAGTTGCGTGCCCTCCACGGTGACCGCGACGCCAGCGAGTGGCGCTCGGCTGGCCGCTGAGCGCGCGACGCCATCGATGTCGCCAGACTGCGCCGACGCTGTAGCTAGCGCGGTGAATGCGAGAAGGAGAGAGACCCGGAGCAAGCGCCCTACCGCCCGGAAGGCCTCTCCGAACGAATTCGGCATGAAGATCCTCGATCGGAATAGTCGTGTGCGCGGAGGGTTGCGCGTGCCGCTCGATGGCGGCGGCGCGAACGCCATTACCCGACGATCTCCCTATGGAGATCAGAGCCGTCCAGGAGCGGACGGCCGCGCATGATTCACGCGCCGGCGTTACGCCGGGCGTTCCGATGGGGCGGGAGGACCGTTTGCGAAGGGGATGAAGTACGCGGGAGCGGCGGCTGCGCTGGCGTACTCCGGGAGCGAGGGAAGTGGCGACGCGATGATCCGCGCGTCGGGGATCCGCGGGCTCGATGCCGGTAGAGTGACGGCGGTGGTGGTACAGGCGTACCCCGTGCAGCAGCAGCGTGCGTGGTCGTGCTGGGGCGCCTGGTCGTGTTCGGCGTGAGCGCCGGCCATGTGCTCGTGCGCACTCGCGTGCGCGGCGGCCTCCGCCTCAGCCGCGACCGCCACGGCGTGGGCCAGCAGCGGGTCGTGCTTCGGGCATACGTGCCTCTCCCCCTGCCCCACAACGAGGAGCAGGAGCAGAAACGCCATGAAGCCGGCGAGCGAGCGATGCGACCAGTGTCCGCGCACCCTGGATGGTTAATTGCTTGACGGAGAAATGGGAACCTTGAACTACGGGTGGCAGGGTTCAGGGTTCAGGGGGCAGGAACTACAGAGGGATCAGGAAGCAGGGATCAGGGATCAGGAACTACCTCGAGGGGGAAGGGCTCGATCCTGGAAGCCGTTCCCTGAACCCTGCACCCTGAACCCTGCCACCCGCAGTTCAAGAGGCCAGAGCGATTTCCAGCAACGGGGCGGAGAAGGGCACTAGCCGAAACTCTCGGGCGACCGGGGAGCCGGCGGACGGGACGGTTGCGTTCACCGGCTCGGCGGCTGACTTCATC
>DATCXG010000481.1:0-2943 GCA_036565945.1 Gemmatimonadaceae bacterium | reverse complement strand
AGTCGCTCGATGGCCGTGGACGCGCCAGCCCCCAACGCGAGCCACGCGATGAGCGTCGCCGCACCGGCACCCAGCGCTACCCAGGTGAGCCACTTCGCCGCCCGATCCGCGAGGGTCTGCGCCCGTGAGCGGGAGCTCTGTGCCTGCTCCACCAGTCGCATGATCCCGGCTAACGTCGTTCGGTCGCCCGTACCAGTGACCTCGACGCGGAGAGAGCCGGCGCCGTTCACAGTACCTGCAATCACCCTGGCGCCCTCGCGCTTCTCCACTGGTGCGGATTCGCCCGTGATGAGCGCTTCGTCCACCGCGCTCTGGCCCGAGCGCACGACGCCGTCGGCCGGGACACCGGCACCGGGGCGAACGAGCACCACATCGCCCTCGCGCAACTCGGCCACCTGCACCTCTTCGACGTGCTCGGCAGAGCCCTCTCCGTGCACGCGGGTGGCGGTGCTCGGAAGCAGCCTGGCGAGCTCGCCCAGCGCACCCTGGGCCTGGGAGATCGAGCGCATCTCGAGCCAGTGGCCCAGCAGCATGACGGTGACGAGCGTCGCCAGCTCTTCCCAGAGCGGCGTGCCGGGGAAGCCGAGCGTGACCGCCGCACTGAAGACGAACGCGACGCTGATCGCGAGTGCGATCAGTGTCATCATCCCCGGCAGGCGGTCGCGAATCTCGCTGATGGCGCCCTGGATGAACGGCCGCCCGCCGTAGACGAAGACCGCCGTGCCGAACACCGCCGGAATCCATCGCGAGCCCGGGAGCGACGGCGCAGTGTAGCCGAGAGCGCCCTGGAGCATGTGGCCCCAGACGAGCGTGGGGAGCGTGAGTAGCAGCGATATCCAGAACTTGTCGCGGAACATGGCCACGCTGTGCCCGGCGTGCTTGTCATGCTCGGCGTGGCTCTCGCTTCGGGCGACGGCGGCTGGGCCTCTGGGCGCATGGCCCGCGTGCTCGTCGCTATGAGGGGAGTGTCGCTCAGACGCAGCGTGGGATACGTCGTCGCTCGCGGAGTGGGGACGGTTGGAGTGCGGGTTCTTCATCGGCGGCAACTCAGCTGGGGACGGCCCACAACGGGCGCCTGAACGAGCCACAGAACTACAATACACCGACTCCGCAGAGGCCATCCAGCCGCCTCACCCTCGGCCCTGGTACGCGGCCTCGCTCAGGGACACCGTTCCATTCGCCTGCGCGGCGCACCATAGTGAGTCATCTTCTACACATGTGGCGCTGGTCCGCATATACACATGTGGCGCTGGTCCGCATAGCGTGCAGTAATAGCGCGACGAGACATGATCTTCCAGAACCTTCTAGCGGTCGAGCAAGCTATGGACTACAAGGCACACTGGGAGCGCATATACTCCGCGACCGAGCCCACCGAGGTGAGCTGGTACCAGTCCCGCCCGACGCGATCGCTCGAGCTGCTCGGCGCGGTAGGCGTGGGGCCACGGAGCATGATCATCGACGTCGGCGGCGGCGACTCGGTACTGGTGGACGCGCTCGTCGAGAGGCGCCTGGGGCACGTCACCGTGCTCGACATCTCCGGCGCTGCTCTCGCCCGAGCGCAGACGCGGCTGGGAGCGCGCGCGGGCGAGGTTACGTGGCTCGAAGCGGACGTCACTCGCGCCGAGTTGCCGCCGCATGCCTACGACGTGTGGCACGACCGGGCAACGTTCCACTTCCTCACGGAGTTGGATGACCGAGAGCGCTACGTCGCGACGGCGGCCGCCGCACTTCGCTCGCAGGGTACGCTCATCGTCGCCACCTTCGCTCCGAGGGGACCCACGCGTTGCAGCGGGTTGGACGTGGCGCGGTATGACCCCGAGGGACTGGCAGAGGAGTTCGGCGAGGAATTCACGCTGCTCCGCGGGTTCGGCGACGTCCACCGGACTCCAACCGGAGCGGAACAGAGCTTCACCTACGCCGTGTTCCGCCGGCGGTGAACGGCGTCGCAGAATGCCCGCGCGTCGTCCCTTGTAAAACTGGGGCCAGCGATCAGCGACGGCGCCGCCGCACTCCTGCCGCGCTCCGCGATTTCTCCCGCAGGAGGAGTAACCCGAACAGCAACGCCCCGGCGCCAATCATGGCGAATGCCGGAAGGAACGAAGCGGTCTTGGGCGGGATGAGTCCCTCGCGCTGCGCCTCGCGCGTCGACATGGCCGGCATGAGCGCCACGGTACGCGCCGGATCTCCGACCTTTCCTTCATCACCAGCGGGCGCAGCACCGGTAGCCCGGGGATCGGAAACCGGATCCATGCTCAGAGCCCCCGTCGATACCGCAACCGTCGGTGCTGCACCTGCTGCCGTGGTAGCCATGGGTCCTACCATCGGCTGCGCGGCCAACTCCGAAGCGTGCTTCACGTGGAGCACCGCGGCAATGAGGCCGGCGAAGAGGCCGCCGCCGAATGCGCCCGCTATACGTCCGTTGGTATTGGATTCGTTGAACTGGCAGGAGCATCCCTGGGCCGCCACACCCATCGTGGGCGTGATTCCAAGAAGCATCACAACTGCCGTCGCTGCCAGCTGCCGATGGTAAAGCATACGGACCTGCCTTAGGTCAGGAACAGAGGGAGCTTCATCGCCCCCGGATCTAGGAGCTGCGCGAGAAGGAGACGTCCTGGCTAGCGAACACGGCCGACCAGTGGGCTCCAAGGAAACGCCGCAGCGGAAAAAAAGCAAGAGGCGAAAGTCACAAAAAGTCCGTCGTATGCTACGAAACGTTACAGAATCCCTGGCCGAACCCGGATTCTGGTCACCGATGCCCCGATCATCGATATTCTTGGGCTTCTCGTCTCGCCGCAGGGGCGGTATTCCCCCCTTGCCGGCAGGCGCATTCCGCGGCATTCCTTGTGCGAGATCGACTCGCTGCAGCACACCCTGAACCGGCATGGCGCCGCCGGAAGCGGTATACTCGTGCGCCGAGGGCTCGAGTGATGAGAACCATGCTCG
>DATCXG010000478.1:0-3405 GCA_036565945.1 Gemmatimonadaceae bacterium | reverse complement strand
ATGATCTCCACGAGAACGGTAGCGGTGTGCGGAACGTCCTCGGCTGGCTTGAGCACCACGGAATTTCCGCAGAGCAGCGCAGGAAACATCTTCCACGTGGGGATTGCCATGGGGAAGTTGAAGGGCGTGATCAACCCCGCCACCCCTATGGGCCGACGGTAGCTCATCGCCCACTTGTCTCTCAGCTCGCTCGGCACCGTGTGGCCGAAGAGCCGGCGCCCCTCGGAGGACGCGTAGTAGGCGGTGTCGATTCCCTCCTGCACGTCGCCACGCGTCTCGCTGAGCGGCTTCCCCATCTCCCGCGTCATGAGATCGGCGATCTCCTCTTTGCGTGCGGTGAGAATGTCGCCTGCCTTGCGCAGAACATCGCCGCGCGCAGGAGCCGGTGTGCTCCGCCAGATCTCGAACCCGCGCAACGCCGCCTCGATGGCACACTCCGCATCCTCGGCCCCGGACCTCGGGAACCTACCGATCACATCCGTCGTATCCGCCGGATTGACGTTGTCGAAGTACTCGCCATTGGACGGCGCCGACCACTTACCAGCAATGAAGTTCTTGAAAGTTTTCATGACTCATAGGCATGGTTCAGGTTGGTACTACAGCGTTCAGGTAACTGCGACCACAACCACGGAGGCACGTGGGAGCGGAGAACAACTGCATGAACCACCAGACACCGAGGCACGGAGAATGGCAGAAGTTTGAGAACTGCAACGGCGTGAACCACGGAGGCACGGGGACACGAAGAAAGGCGAAAAACTTTGGGAACTGCTCTACGCCTCTGGCTCCGGGCGCGACGCTCGAGGCTCCTGAGAGCCTCTGGTTCCCGCTCGCCTCGGGGAGAGGAGGCCCGGATGCGATCCCCCAAAAGCATTCGCTCTTGCCGTTGCCTTGTCTCTTGCAGTTGCAGTTCCTTCCGTGTCTCCGTGCCTCCGTGGTTCACGTAGTTGCCCGAGCCCCGATTCCCGCGGTTCATTCGCACATCCAGACGGCAGGGTGCCGCGCGTCGGGGAGCGCGTAGCCAACTCGCGGCAGCACCTCGGTGGCGCCGAGGATGACGCCCCAGACGATGAGCAGCAGTGACAGAATGTGGGCCTGGCCGGAGTGGTGCCGCCAGGTCCATCTGGCTGTCCATACGCCCGCCACGATTACCATCAGCGCCGCGCCGAGGTATGCGAATAGCCCCACACCGCAGCGCGTCGAGTAAGGCCAGAACAGCATCGCCACGCCGAGCGCCACCGCCAGCACCAGACGCGAGAAAACCCCGAACGTGGAAGTCTTCCGCTGCTCCTCGGCCACCCTCCCCTTCTCCGCCGGCCGCCCCGGCTGCACCGGCTTCGCGCCAGGCGTCGATGGCAGGAGCGCGTCGTCGGACATCGACTCGAGCTGCCGATCTACCTTGGCGAGTTCTCTGTCCCATTGCCTGGAGTCCATACGTCCTCCGGTTGGTCGTTACGCGTGCTCGCGCGTGAGTCCGTAGCGTTCGATCTTCTTGTACAGGTTGGAACGAGGCATATCCAGAAGGCGCGCCGTCTCCGACACGTTCCACTCATTCTCCCGCAGCTTGCCCAGCAGGAAGGAGCGCTCCGCTGCGTCCTTGAACTCCTCGAACGTGCCACAATCGGCCAGCGAGCCGATGCTCGTCTGCTCGGCGGCGCGCCGCCCCACCAGGCGATCCACGTCCGTCGCGCTAATGGTGGGACCCGTCGCCAGTATCAGGATGCGTTCCACCGTGTTGCGAAGCTCGCGCACATTGCCGGGCCAGTCGAAGGTAGTGAGGCGCTCCACAGCGTCGAGCCCGAGAGCTCGCGGCGGCATCCCGTCGCGCGCCGAGAGCAGGGCCACGAAGTGCGCGGCCAGGAGCGGGATGTCCTCGCGCCGCTCCCTGAGCGGCGGCACGGTGATCGGCACCACGTTGAGTCGATAGTACAGGTCGTCCCGGAACCGCCCCTCGGCTATCTCCGTCTCGAGGTGCTTGTTGGTGGCGGCTATCACGCGCACGTCTACCGATACCGGCTTCGCTCCCCCGATCCGCGTGACCACGCCGTCCTCGAGCACACGCAACACCTTCGCCTGTGCCGAGAGACTCATGTCGGCCACCTCATCGAGGAAGAGCGTACCGCCGTCCGCCCGCTCGAACTTGCCAGCGCGGTCGCCGATGGCACCGGTGAAGGAGCCCTTGACGTGCCCGAACAGCTCACTCTCGATGAGCTCACTCGGAATCGCCGCGCAGTTCACTTCAACGAGCTCGGCACCGCTGTTCCGGCGCGCCGAGAGTCTGTGTATCGCGCGCGCGACGAGCTCCTTGCCAGTGCCGTTCTCACCAGTGATGAGCACGCGCGCCGGAGTGGGAGCCACTCGCTCTATCTTCTCGATGAGCGAGCGGATCGCGAATGACTTTCCCACTATCTCGTAATGCGACTCGATACTCTCGCGAAGCCGGCTGTTCTCCTCGCGCAGGTTCGCGGTGTGCAGCGCGTTGCGCACGGTGACCAGAACCCGATCGGTGTCGAGCGGCTTCTCCAGAAAGTCATAGGCCCCGAGTTGTGTGGCCTCCACCGCCGTCTGGATGGTGCCATGTCCACTGATCATGACCACGACCGCCGAGGGGTCTGCCTGCCTTATACGCTTGAGCGCCTCGAGGCCATCGATCCCACCCATCTTCACATCGAGGAAGACGAGGTCCGGGCTCCAGCGTCCGTACGCGGCGATTGCATCCATCGCGTTGCCCACGGCCTGCACCTCGTATCCCTCGTACTCGAGGAGCTGTCCAAGGGCGGCCCGGATCCCTTTCTCGTCGTCGGCTATCAGGATACGGCGGCTCATTTGATGGCTTTGTAGAGCGTGATCTTACCGTTGCGGATGCGTACATCGGCAATGTAACGGGGCACCACCAGGGGGAGCGCGTTGTCGGACAGGCCGGCCGGGCGCGACCCGTGCTCACTCTTGCGCAGAAGCTTCGGGATCATGGCCGACGGTACGGAGAGCTCCCGGAAGCGCAGCGCGTCGACCCGGTACTCCGCGAGGCCCGGCTGAACAATCTCGATGGTGCCGCCAAAGCGCACCGGCTCACGATCACCCAGGATACCCGCGAGCGGACCGAGTGCGTCGGCGCCGCCGAAGTCGGTGAGCTTCACGTTGGCACGCACCCAGAGATGGCGGTCGATGATCGCTGCCTCTATCTGCTGCGCAGAGGGAGGGAGCTGCTTCGAGAGCTCCGCGAAGATGTAGGCAGTCAGATCGCCTGGGCTCAGATTAGTGAAGACGGGGCCCGTGCGGGATCCGAGCTGCCGCACCGCTGCTCTCGCGCGTGCCGCCCCCTCGGGCGTGGCCGGCTCCCAGATCACCGTGGCGGCGGAGTCCGCGGCACCCTTCCCTCGATCTCCTCCCTGCACCAGCGGCAGCCAA
>DATCXG010000468.1:0-8056 GCA_036565945.1 Gemmatimonadaceae bacterium | reverse complement strand
CATGACCACCCGCCCGAGTCCCGCTGGCGGCAGCCAACCACCGGCCAACGCCGCACGGAGCACGATCCCGCCCATGGAGTGCGTGACAGCGTGCACGGGCCCAGCCACATCCAGCGCAGCGATGGCTAGCCCCACACGCTCGGCGTGAGCGAAGACACCCGCACGGCGCGACGGATAGCCAATATTCTCCACCCGGTAGCCGCGCCGAGCGCCCTCTACCGCCAGACGGTGCATCGAGCGCGATGTGCGTCCGAGACCGTGCAGCAAGATGAGTGTACAGGCCGGCGCCGCTGGGTCGAGCTTTTGCATGAGCGGAAACTACCGTCCTCGCGCGAGCCACGCTCGCCGGTCATACCAGACGCGACCGCCCCCGCGTCTCACGGCAGAGGCACGCAAGGCCTGCCTCTTGCACCTCCGCGTGGCCGACATGAGCGATCTCCACGCTCCAGTATCCAGCACCGTAACTCTCTCATGGCATCTGCCTCCCTGTCGCGCCTCGGCGCTGAACTTCGCGAGATGTTCGACGAGCAGATCGAGTTCCGCGAGCTCCTCACGAGCATCGTGCGGCGCGATCTACTCATCCGCTACAAGCAGACAGTGATGGGGTTCGGCTGGGCCATCTTCATGCCGGTGCTGAACACGCTGATCTTCACGGTGATCTTCACACGTGTCACGCGTCTGGACACCGGCGGTATCCCATATCCGATATTCGCGTTCGCCGGGCTCCTTCCGTGGAATTTCTTCGCCACCTCGCTACGCTTCTCCGTGGCCTCGCTGACCGGCAACAGCTCGCTCGTGACGAAGGTCTACTTCCCTCGAGAGCTCTTCCCGTTCTCCGCCGTGCTCGTGTCGCTCATCGATTTCGCGGTCGCGTCCGTCGTGCTCGCGGCAATGATGGTCTACTACCACATCGGCGTCACCTGGACCGCGCTGTTCCTCCCGATCGTGCTGCTGGTTCAGGTGGCTTTCACCCTGGGTGTGGGCCTCATCCTTTCCATGGCCAACCTCTTCTACCGCGACGTGAAGTATCTGTTCGAGGTCGTTATCACGGTATGGATGTTCGCCACGTCAGTGGTATACCCTGTGGAGCTCGTGGGAGGAAGACTCGGGGAGCTGCTGCTGCTCAATCCGATGACCCCTATAATCGACGGGTACAGAGCCGTCCTGCTGCGCGGCACGCTTCCCGATCCGGTCCCGTTCGCGGCGGCAGCGATACTGTCCATCATCGTCCTGGCAGTCGGGTGGGTAGTCTTTCATCGGTTGGAGTTCCGTTTTGCGGAAGAGATCTGATTCATCGGAACCAGCCGTCGTATTCGACGGAGTGTGGAAGAAGTTTCGGCGTGGCGAGCGCGCCGACAGCCTGCGCGACCTCATCCCCGGGATTGCCAGACGCCTTGTGCGCGGCAGGCCGGCCGCGGACGAGCTCGAGGAAGGTACCGGGGACTTCTGGGCGCTGCGCGATGTGTCGTTCACCGTGCGGCCAGGGGAGGCGCTCGGCATCATCGGCCCCAACGGTGCCGGGAAGTCGACCATCCTGAAGCTGCTCACGAGGATCCTGAAACCAACGCGTGGCTCGTGCGCCGTGTACGGACGCACTGGCGCCCTGATCGAGGTGGCCGCCGGCTTCCATGCCGATCTCACCGGGCGCGAGAACATCTACCTCCAGGGTGCGATCCTGGGGATGAAGCGCGTCGAGATTGCTCGCACCATGGACGCGATAATCGACTTCGCTGGCCTTGACGAGTTCATCGACACCCCTGTCAAGCGCTTCTCGAGTGGCATGAGCGCCCGCCTCGGCTTCTCGATCGCGGCGCACCTCGATCCGGATGTACTGATAATCGACGAGGTGCTGAGTGTGGGCGACATGGACTTCCAGCAGCGTTGCGTCGACCGCATGAAGAGCTTCAAGTCGCGCGGCGTGGCGATCGTCTTCGTATCGCACAACCTTCAGCAGGTAGCCACGCTGTGCGACCGGGGCATCTACCTGCAGCGCTCCGTGCGGGCGCAGGGGCCAGTGCAGGAGGCCCTGGCCGCGTACGTGAGTGGCGTTGGCGCGCATCACGATACCGGAGCCGGATCAGCCATCGAGATACTCGATGCCAAGCTCGTGGATGTGGGCGGCGAGCCCGTAGCCTCGGTGGAGCCCGGCGCGCCGCTGCGACTCACGGTCGAGTACGCGGCGCACGAGGATATAGGCGACTTCCACTTCGGCTTCGTCATCTATCGCTCGACCGATAATCTCATCGCGTACGACGGCTGCGTCCCGGGCCTGGAAGTTGGGCTCGACAGGGTGCGCGCGGGCCAGCGCTTCAGACTTCAATACGACTTCCGCGCACACCTCACTCGCGGGCAGTACCACATCGAGTGCCATGCCTTCCACAACCCGAGCCAGAGTCACATCTGCAAGCTTTCCCCAGCGGCCGCCTTCGGCATCGTCGAATCACGGACGTATGCGGGCGTTGCAGATGTCGAGCTTGCATGCGCGCCCGCTCCGTCCCTCATTCCGGCTTCCCCAGCGCGCGCGCAGCCGTGGCACGCCCATCCTGCAAGCGGATGATGAAGCCAGGCGGATGACGGAGCGCCGTTCAATGGCATCCATGGCAGAGCTCTCCCCTACCCCGCTCGTCTCAGTGATCATTCCCTGCTACTGGCAGGCGCATTTTCTCGGCGAGGCTATAGAGAGCGTGCTAGCGCAGGAAGGAGTTCCGCTCGAAATCATCGTGATCGATGATGGCTCGCCCGACGATACACTGGGGGTCGCGGAACGCTACGTCCAGGCCCGCTACGTGCGACAGGCGAATCAGGGCCTCTCGGCAGCTCGCAACAGGGGGTTCCGCGAGAGTCGAGGGACGTACATCACCTTCCTCGACGCGGATGACCGGCTGCTCCCCGGTGCACTCGCCGCGGGGCTCGCCTGCTTCGCCGACCACCCCGAGAGCGCATTCGTGTACGGAGACTTTCGCTTCATGGCGGAGGACGGCACACCACTGGATCGCCGCCAACGGCACAAGCTCGACGTCGACCTCTACGGCGGGATGCTGCAGCGCAACCATATCGAGATGACAGGGACAGTGCTCTTCCGGCGCAACGTCCTCGAGCAGTCCGGAGGATTCGACACATCACTCCGCTCCGCCGAGGACTACGAGCTACTTCTGCGCATCGCCCGGCAGCACCCCACGAATTGGCACCGGACTCTGGTAGCCGAGTACCGCCGCTATGGCGATTCCGGGAGCAGCCTCTCGTACCAACCAGCCAACATGCTGCGCTGTACGATGAAGGTATTGCATGCTCAACGTCCGTTCACGCGTCACAACTCGTTCTACGGGTCGCAGCTCGCGGAAGGTATCCGATTCTTTCAGGATTACTACGGTAGTGAGCTGATCGGCGAGATCCGTTCGCTCATCCATGCGCACGCATGGCCGCGCGCAATGCGCGCAATGCTCGTGCTCGCACGCTACTACCCACGCGGTATCGTGGAGCGCGTTGCACGTCGCGCCCGGTCCGCCCTCCGATTCGCGCGTAGCTGAGAGTCATCACGCAGCCTCTGCCTCGACGCTCTGTGGGGGCATACTCTCCACCGCTGGGCCACGCACGGCACGCTTCCTGATACTCCGGGCCGTCCTTGTTCACGCATTATGTGGCAGGTGCCAGCAGCATGAGTAGTACGGCGCCGGTAGTGGCCCGAGTCGCAGTCGTCATTCCCTGTTTCAAGCAAGCGCACTTTCTTGGCGACGCTATCGAGAGCACACTGAAGCAGAGCATTCCACCATCCGAGATTGTTGTCATCGATGACGGCTCTCCCGATGATGTGGCGAGTGTGGCAGCATGCTACTCTGGCGTCCGCTACATCCGGCAGCACAACCAGGGCCTATCGGCCGCGCGCAATACCGGCATCCGCGCGACAACCAGCGAGTTCCTGGTCTTCCTCGATTCCGATGACCGTCTTCTCCCCAACGCGATAGAACGTGGCATCGAGCATCATCAGCAGCACCCGGGCTGCGCGTTCGTGGCGGGACGGATGTTCGTCATAGGGGCGGATGGCTCGCTGCTGCGCAATTGGCAGCCGTTTCCCGTGACGGACGACTATTTCGCCCAACTACTCATCAATCACTGCGGCATCTATCCGCTCACGGTTATGTACCGCCGCGAGGCCATCGCGGCGGTAGGCGATGGCTTCAGTACGGCGCTACGCTCCGCTGAGGATTGGGACATGGACATCCGGCTCGCGCGCATGTTCCCATTCCATCTGTACAATGAACCTATTGCTGAGTACCGGAAGCATGGCAGCAACATGACAGGGAACGCCTCGGTCATGATGGAGTCGATAATCAGAGTTCTGCACGGCCAGCGCTCGCTGACACGGAGCGATCCCCGTCATGAAGCCGCGCGGCGCCATGGCATCGCCCGGGTCCACAAATACTTCACCGAAATCGTCATCGACCAGGTCCACGCTGACATCGCCGCTCGCCAATGGTCGCCCGCGCTCCGGAAGACGTGGAGGCTCCTGCGCTGGCACCCTCACGTCGTGCTGGAGCGAGTCGGGATGAAGTGGCATCGGCTCACGTCACCGCGCGATCGGAGCGACATGGCGCGGGCAGGGCCTCCAACCAGCTGAGCCAGGGGAAGAGCGTGAGGCCCACTAGGTCTGTCCATGGAACCATGGACACACCCCACGAGCCCCCACGTCCGGCGCCGCCGGGCGGCCGGCATCGATACCGTCAGACGTTGCCTGAAGGTGTCTCAGAAGAGCACCTTGTACACCACAGCGAAGTTGCGCCCCGGCTGGAAGGCAAAACTCTTGATGCGGCTGGTCGCGTCCACGTACTGCTCGTCGGTCACATTATCAGCGCGCAGCACGATGGAATGCACGCGGTCACCGACGCTAAGACTGTATCCGATGTTCAGGTCGAGCACCGTGTAAGCACCGGCCGCAATCGCGGACGGGTCGCCCTCCGTGGCCGGTGGTGGTACTCGGCGCTGCGCGAAACCATGGCGCAACTCGCTTCCGAGCGATAGTCGCCGACCCTCCCAGCGAGCGGATCCCCCCAGGCGCGCCGCAGGGATGAAAGGAAGCGCGGTGCCGTTCTCCAGAGTGCCGCGCACCATGTCTCCCATCGCACCCAGGACGAACTGCGGGGTAACGGTCACTTCGAACCTGCCCTCGATCCCCTTGAGTGTGGCGTCGCCCTGCGCGAACAGGTTGAGCGGAACGCTCTCGCCACCCACAGTCGTGTCCTTCACGATATCGACCGATACAAAGTCATTGATCCGGTTGTAAAAACCGGCGAACTGCGCGTCGACCCGCGTCGACTGGACGCGCACCACACCATCCAGGCCTCGGCTGGTCTCGGCCACCAGCTTGGGGTTCCCCTTGTCGTAGGTACCGGCTGCGGCGTGTAGGGCATTGGAGAACAGCTCTTCGACCGTTGGCGCGCGGAAGGCGCGAGCCGCGCTCATGCCCAACGAGACGCTCTTCCCCACAGGAACGGTCACACCAACCGAGCCGGACCAGCTATCGAAGCTCAGCGAGCGCGGTGCACCAAACTTCTCATCTCCCTCCTTCGAATCGACGCGGTAGATGTCGTAGCGGCCGCCGAGCTGGAGCCGTGGGACCCGGGCGTCAGGATCGCTTGCGTGGAGCAACGGAAGCTCCTGGTAGAGGAATGCACCGCCAGCGTTGCTGTTGGCTGCCGGGGTGAGCGCCTCCTCGCCGGTTGATGCATACTGCTTGAACAGACCCGAAAGGCCCAGCGCTCCGGTCAGGCGGCCGAGCTGGGTCTTGCCGGTGAGGTCCAGCGTCTGAGTCTCGAGGCTGAAGCTCGTCCCTACTGCGCCAGTGGCCTCGATCTCGTCGTGCGAGTACCACTGGGCCGTACCGTTGAAGTTGAGGACACCGAGCGCGGTGCCTGGAAGCATGATGGTCGACCTTCCCGCTATCTCCTGGCGGTGCCCATCGATGTGGACACCAGCCTCCTCATCATCTGGGGCGCTGGGCAGCCCGTAGGCGAACTTGTAACCACGGTAGACGATCCCGGCATTCACATCGCCGCGCGAGAAGCCGAGGCCACCCACGCCGTAGTAGTTCTTTGCGTAGGTGTTGTCGAGCTTCACGTTGCCGCCCTGTCGCACATCCTGTGCGTCGCGCCAGCCACCGCGCGCGGTGAACGCGAGTGATTGGCCCGCCGGGACGGTGAGTGCGCCGGAGAGGGCTCCTCCCGGGCTCACCGATTCCGCCTGGCCAGCCATGTACCCTTCCACATGTGATGGGACGCTCAAGGGAATGTCGTTCGAGATCACGTTCACCACGCCGCCCAGGGCGTTGTTGCCGTAGAGCAGCGATGCCGGGCCGCGTACGACTTCGATACGCTCCGCCGCGAGTGGATCGATCGATATGGCGTGATCGGGCGCCGCAGACGCCAGGTCACCGGAGCGCTGGCCGTCCTGGAGCACGAGTATACGATCTCCCTGGAGACCGCGAATCACCGGAGCCGCGGCGGCCGGCCCGTTGTAGCGAACCGAGATACCTGGCTCACTCTTCAACGTCTGCGCCACGGATGCGCCGAGGTGACGTGAGAGAGCGGCGCCAGAAAGCTCGGTGGTGGCCTGCGGGACGTTCAGTGGGTCCGTAGCCGTCGGCGTAGCCGTCACCAGCACTCCGCTCAACGTAAGCGCCGTGGCGTGCAGCGTGAGCGAGACTTGTACGACGTCGCCCCCGGCGTTGACGATCACATCCTGATGGGCCGGCGCGTAGCCGATGAGTCGCGCGGTGAGATGATAGCGACCCGGCCGGAGCTGGCCGATAGCGAACCTGCCATTGCCATCTGTGGTTGTGACGATGCCGAGGGCAGCGACGCTCACCCTCGCATTGGGGAGTGGTACTCCCGCGGAATCGTGAACAATTCCGACGACGGACGGCGCGGCCGTGATGGTAGGGTCGGAATGGATGTTGGCGGCGCGCGCTGGCGCCGCGATGCAGATGAGAGCCGTGACTACGCCAATGGCGCGCCACGTGAGCAAGAGCGACATGTCCGACTCCTTGATGCACGAGTGGTCACGCGATGGCCGCCCGTTAGAGCGACAAGCACCGCGTTGCGAGTTGCGATCGTGTCGAGAGAGCCGCGCCCTGGCGCGGCGGAGTCAGACGGCCGGCGGGGCGCGCGCCGGAGGGAGTACAGCCGAGACGCCGCGAAGAGCGCGCGGCGTGCGCAGCTCGAACGGGACCGGACGCTGTACCGGCGGAAGCTGCAACCCCACCGCAGGAGAGCGCGTGAAGGAGGCAGAGACATAGCTACACAGCCCGCAGTCGGTTCCATGCTCCGGCGGGATGTGGTTCGATCCCTTGGACTCGAAGTGGACGAAGTGCTCCCACGGGCCGCTCGCCGCACTCAGGCGCGCATCGGCAACGCCCGCCGCCACGCGCAGCATGAGCTGCAGTGCGACAAAGGCGAGAGCGAAGTAGCGGAAACGCGGCGTCCGGCGGTTCATTCGCTGAGAATAGCCTGTCCGCCAACCATCGCAAAGTGGCTTGCGTTGCTTCCGACTCACTTCCCACTCCCCAAAGAGCGGCGCGGTGTCGCGAATCGCCACGCCGCCTGCCGAGGCGACTGCCTTGCGCGGCCGCCACCACTCCCTACACACCGGCACGGTGTTGCAAAAGCTGCGGCGTTGGGCCAGCTTCAACGCGATGCGCAAACCCAGCTCCCCTCCGCGTCCCGCACCAGCCAGCACGGACGCCATGCCGCTCCCGGGATCCATCGAGGAGACCACTCCGCAATCCGCGCCGGTCGCCGTTGGCGAGAGGCTCCGCGTGGCGTTCCAGGGGGAGCCGGGGGCATTCAGTGAGGATGCCATCTACGCACTCTGGGGAATGGTGGCCGAGCCGATCCCCATGCCCACCTTCGCCGCCGTCATGGAGGCAGCGGAGGATGGCGATGTGGATTTCGGGCTCCTCCCTATCGAGAGCACGCTCGCTGGCGACGTGACCTCGGCCTACGACCTTCTGGCGCTCCATGACGGACTGGTCATCGCTGCCGAGGTAGTCATCCCGGTTCGGCTC
>DATCXG010000430.1:0-12861 GCA_036565945.1 Gemmatimonadaceae bacterium | reverse complement strand
GTTCGCGTGTCGGTTCAGGGTTCCATCGGATCCGAAAGTTGCATAGTGGTCATGAATCACCAATCTGTACTCGATATCCCCATCGGCATCTCCCTTGTACGGGGACCGTATCCGCTGATACCCACCCGCGATCGTTACCAGTGGGGTATCCCGGGCATCTCTCCCCTCGTGCGCCTCGCTCGCTTCCCCGTCGTCTCGCAGAAGCGTGCACTTTCTCGTGCAGAGCTTGCCGGACTCACCAGCGCCGCTGACCAGGTGGCCCGGGGTGAGCAGTCGCTGCTGATCTTTCCCGAGGGGCACCGTAGCCGCGATGGTAAGATAGGCCGCTTCATGCGTAGCGGGTTGCGCATTGTCCTCACCCACGCGAAGCGTCCCGTGTACTGCGTGGTTGCCAGCGGCATCCAGAATGCCCGGACCTTCGCCGACGTGCTCGTCTCCTTTGCCGACCTCGATGTACGCGTCGCCGTTCTCGGCCCACTGGCGCCGCCGGACGATGATTCCGTGGACGATTTCATAGACTCCCTGCACGATCGCATGGCGCTCGCGCTGGCGGAGCTGGGATCGGAGAGCTGCCACGCCACCCCTATCCAGCAGGTATCGAGTGCCGCGGACTCCGTTGCAGATCGATGACCCGGGCACACGCGCCGCGCTAGCGGCTGACCTCGACTCACCACCGTCACCACGCACCAACCGGCTGGCCCTGTTTCTCGCCGACGCACTGGGTCCATCCGCAGTGGCCATCATACATTATGGCTCGCACGCACAACGGTCCGACGCTCGCCCCGAGAGCGCGCACGACTTCTTCGTGGTCGTCGACCGGTACAAGCCCTCTTACCAATCTCTTGCCACCACGGTGGGCACGAGCTACAGGCCAGCCACCGCCGCTCTGTTGAGCCACGTGCTGGCGCCAAACGTTGTGGCTATCACTGACAACGATGTCACTCCGCCACTCATGGCAAAGTGCGCCATTCTTTCCCTGCGCGACTTTCGCCGCGCCTGTTCCGCACGCGCACGTGATCACTTCACCCAGGGCCGCCTGTTCCAGCATACGCAACTCGTGTGGACGCGCGACGCCGTTGCAAGGGCCGTCGTCGTCGATTCTCTCGTGGAAGCGCGCGCCCGTACATTCTGCTGGGGGCGTGCGTATCTCCCGCCGCGCTTCGATGCGGACGCATATTGCCGCGTCCTTCTCGAGACCTCCTTCGGTGCAGAGGTCCGGCCTGAGAGCCGGGAACGCGTTGCTGCGCTCCTCCTCGCTCAGCGGGAAACGATGATCCGAATGTATGCCGAACTGCTCCGGTATCTGGCCGACAAAAGAATACTTGCCCGCGCCGGGAAAGTCTACACCGATCCATCGCCACCGGGTCGATCAGACAGGTTCCGGGTGGCTCTGTATTTCAGGAGAAGTAAACTCCGCGCCACCCTGCGCTGGTTCAAGTACATCGCGCTCTACGATGATTGGCTCACCTACGTCATCCAGAAGCTCGAGCGCCGCAGCGGGGTCTCGGTGACGCTCACCGCTCGCGAACGTCGCTGGCCGCTCATCTTCCTCTGGCCGAAGGCCATTCACTTTCTGCGCTCACGTGCGCAACGCCGCGGTTGACATGACTCTCGTAAATTATCTGGCGCTCGCCATCGTGGCCTGTGTCATTCTCACGATGCCGGTGTTCGCGATCGTCGCACGCGATCGCCCTGTCGATCCCGATGTCGCTCGTCGGCCCACCACGATTCTGCTCGGCCGCTGGGTGCGGGACTGGCTCATGTGGCTCATCGCGCCGGTCGAGCGCGCCTTCGTGGCGCTGAAGGTGTCGCCCGATGTCTTCAACTTCGTTGGCGCGATCATGGGCGCCCTGGCTGGCGTGGCTTACGTGCGGGGGGCGCTGGCGGTGGCAGGGTGGTGTATCCTGCTGGGTGGGGTCTCCGACATCTTCGACGGTCGCATCGCACGCGCGCGAGGGCTGTCATCGGGCTACGGCGAGTTCCTGGATTCCATGCTCGACCGCTTCGCCGAGACGTTCGCTTTCATGGGATTGGCGGTCTACTTCTCGCCATCGCCATGGGCCGCATTCGCGACGGTCCTCGCGCTCGGCGCATCGCTCATGGTGAGCTATGCGCGCGCCAAGGGCGCAGTGGTGGGTGTGGACTGCCGCGCCGGCGTGATGCAACGCGCCGAGCGCCTCGTCCTGCTCGCACTCGCCTCGCTGCTGGATGGCCCGATCACGACGGTGTTCGACTGGCGCTCCGGTACCTTCCTCCTGGGGATCGTCGGAGTGATCGGCATCGGCGCTCTCGGCACCGCGGCGTACCGTACCTGGTACATCGCTCGAGCCCTGAGGTGAGGAGAGTGGGGGGCTCAGGGAACCGCCACTATTGACCTTTGTACCTAGACCTCCAGATCTCTGTACGTAGAGCTCCGCGGTAACTGCGGCACGGAGAACTTCAGGAGAACGGCAAGCGAGAACTGCAAGAGAGAACTGCAACTGCCAACTGCAACGGCTAAAAGCCAAGAAGCTTTGGGAACTGCTTGGACCACGGAGGCACGGGTAACAGCGGAAAAGCTTTGGGAACTGCTCTACGCCTCTGGCTCCGGACGCGGCACTCGGGGCCTTTCGCCTCTCAAAGCCCCGCGGCTCGGGGAGAGGATGTTTGAATGCAATCCCCCAAAACATGGCTTTTGCAGTTGCCTTGTCGTTTGCAGTTGCAGTCCCCTCGTGTCTCCGTGGCTTCGTGGTTCAAGCCTTTGTAGTTCTCTCTTGCAGTCTCTCTTGCCGTTCCCCTGCAGTTCTCCGTGCTGCAGGTAAAAGCGGTTCTCTGTGCTGCAGGTAAGCAGTTGCGGTTCCCCGAGCTTTACTTCTTCGCCAGCTGTCTCAGCACGTACTGCAGTATCCCGCCGTGCCGATAGTAGGTGGCCTCTTCGGGGGTGTCCACGCGGGAGCGCACCTTGAAGGTGGTCACCTTGCCATCGGTAGCCGTGGCACGGACAGTGAGCACCGCGTGCGGCGGGGTGGAGTCGTCCAATCCCTCGATGTCGTACGTCTCGAAGCCGGTGAGACCGAGTGACTGGCGGGTCTCGCCGTCCGCGAACTCGAGAGGGAGGACTCCCATTCCCACGAGGTTCGAGCGGTGGATTCGCTCGAACGACTCGGCGATGACTGCGCGCACTCCCAGCAGGAGAGTCCCCTTGGCAGCCCAGTCGCGCGAGGAGCCCATCCCGTAATCCTTGCCCGCGATAACCAGGAGCGGAGTGCCGGCCGCCTGATACTTCATCGAAGCATCGAAGATCGTGACCGGTTGTGCGCCCGGTGCCGTGGCCGTCCAGCCGCCCTCGGTACCAGGAGCCATCTCGTTCCGCAGGCGGATGTTCGCGAAGGTCCCGCGCATCATCACCTCATGATTGCCGCGGCGCGAGCCGTACGAGTTGAACTCGCTGGTCTTCACTCCCTGCGCTATGAGCCACTGGCCGGCCGGGCTGGAGGCCGGGATGGAGCCCGCGGGTGAGATATGGTCGGTGGTGATCGAGTCGCCGAGCAGTGCGAGAGCGCGCGCACCGGTGATCGGCTGTATTGCGGTTGGCTCCGGCGTCATCCCCTGGAAGAAGGGCGGGTTCTTCACGTAGGTGGAACTCTCCGACCAGGTGTAGAGATCACCTTGGGGAACGTCGAGCGCCTTCCAGCGGTCGTCGCCTTCGAACACGTTGGCGTACTGCTTCTCGAACATCTCGCTCTTCACGGACGACAGAATCGTCTCGGCCACTTCCTTGGGCGACGGCCAGATGTCGCGCAGGAACACCGGGCCATCCGTTCCCACGCCCAACGGCTCGGTGAGCAGGTCGATGTCCATCCTGCCAGCGAGCGCGTACGCAACCACGAGCGGCGGCGATGCCAGGTAGTTGAAGCGCGTGTACTGGTTGATCCGACCCTCGAAGTTGCGATTCCCCGAGAGTACCGCGGCCACTACGAGCTTGTTCTCCTCAACCGCGTCGGCAATTGGCTGCGGCAGCGGACCGGAGTTACCGATGCACGTGGTGCACCCGTAGCCCGCCAGATAGAATCCGAGTTGCTCGAGCGGCTCCGTGACGCCGGCCTTGTCGTAGTAGTCGGTCACGACCTTGGAGCCGGGGGCGAGGCTGGTCTTCACCCACGGTTTGGTGCGCAGCCCGCGAGCCACGGCGTTCCGGGCGAGCAACCCAGCGCCCAGCATCACCGAAGGGTTCGAGGTGTTCGTGCAGCTCGTGATGGCGGCGATGACCACCGAGCCGTGCGTGAGCTGGAAGGTCTCTCCGTCCTTCGTCACCGTCACAGAGCTATCCGCCTGAACAGTCTCGTCCGGGCTGGAGGCCACCACAGACATCGAGAGCCCCGGCTCCGCGCTCACCGCTGTGGCACGCGCGACCTCTGCCTTCCCCGCCACCGTGCCCACACGCGCGAGCTCAGCCTGCAGGGAATCGTTGAACATCTGCTTAGCTGCCTTGAGCGGCATCCGATCCTGCGGGCGCTTGGGGCCCGCAATGCTCGGCTCGACGGTGTCGAGGTCCAGGCTGAGGGTCTCGCTGAAGATCGGGTCGGGAGTGTCGTCGGTGCGGAAGATTCCCTGCGCCTTGCAGTACTCTTCCACCAGTCGCGCCTGATGCTCGCCGCGCCCGGTGAAGCGGAGGTACTTGAGCGTCTCGGCGTCCACGGGGAAGAAGCCCACGGTGGCGCCGTACTCGGGCGCCATGTTTCCGAGAGTCGCCCTGTCCGCGAGCGCCAGGCTCGAGAGGCCGGGGCCGTAGAACTCCACGAACTTGCCCACCACCTTCCGCTTGCGAAGGATCTGGGTGACGGTCAGCACGAGGTCGGTGGCCGTGGCGCCCGGCGGCAGCTTGCCGTGCAGCTTGAACCCCACCACTTCCGGGACGAGCATCGACAGCGGCTGGCCGAGCATGGCGGCCTCGGCTTCGATTCCACCCACACCCCAGCCCAGCACGCCGAGCCCGTTGATCATCGTCGTGTGAGAGTCGGTGCCAACCAGCGAATCCGGGTAGGCCCGCCGCTCACCGTCCACCTCGTCGCTGAACACCGAGCGCCCGAGGTACTCGAGATTCACCTGATGGCAGATCCCGGTACCCGGGGGAACTACACGGAAGTTCCGCAAGGCGCTCTGGCCCCAACGCAGGAAGGCGTAGCGCTCCTCGTTGCGCTCGAACTCGCGCGTGGTGTTGAGGAGGAACGCCGCTTCGGTGCCGTACTCATCCACCTGTACGGAGTGGTCGATCACCAGGTCCGCCGGTTGTAGCGGATTGATACTCCTGGGATCGCCGCCGAGCTTCGCGAGTGCGTCTCGCATGGCTGCCAGATCCACCACGGCGGGTACGCCTGTGAAGTCCTGCAGCAGTACGCGAGATGGGCGGAAGGCGATCTCTTTCTGAGTGGCGGCCGAGGTGTCCCATCTGGCCAGCTTCTCCACATCGCCGGCTTTAACGAAGGCGCCGTCCTCGTTCCGCGCCAGGTTTTCCAGAAGGATCTTGAGCGTGAACGGGAGTCGGCTGATGGTTGCGCCGGGCAACTTGTCCAGCACGTCCAGCCGAAAGATGGTGTACGGTGTCCCATCCACATCAAGGACAGCGCGGCTGCCGAAAGAGTTGAGAGAGCTCATGGTGACTCTTGGCTGTGCGCGCCCGCCTGGCGAGCGCGGTGAATGACGGAGCCGCTGCCGCCGGGTGCCGTGTGTGGCGCCGCCGACGACAGGCTGCTGGATAATCTATCACAGTTTGCCTTCGGACGTTTCCGACGATGCAAACGAGTGCGCGCTGTTCGGCGATAGCGCGGTGCACGGTCGTCGAGTCGAAGCGCTGCATCTCACGGCTCTGTTTTCAGTCGGCACTACTTCATGACGCGCCGGGCTGTATGGGTCGAGCCGGATGCGTCTAGCCGTGCGTGAAGCGAGCAGTGCATGAAACGGAACGCCGCTCGCTTCGTACGGTGGGTGTGGCCTCCTACGAATGGCAAAGATAGGAGAACTGGCTGGTCCATGCGTTTAATATTGACTGAACGAACTATACAGACTAGCATTCGACCTCTTTGCCAGAGCCCGATCACGGGCTACGGCACGATTCACAGGGGCCGTGAGACCATGAACGAACAGGATCGCTTCATCGAACGTATCGGGCTGATCTTCGAGGAGAGCGAGCGGATGCCGAGGATCGCGAGCCGGATCCTCGGGCTGCTCCTCGTGACGCCGGGCGAGTGCTCGATCGACGAGATGGCCGAGCGCCTCTCTGTCAGCCGAGCCAGCATCAGCGTGGATGCCAGGCGCCTGGAAGAGTGTGGGGTGGTGGAGCGTCTCACCCGGAGGGGAGACCGACGCGACTACTATCGGATCGCCCCCGACCATTACGCCAGGACTCTCGAGCGACGGCTCAACATGATGGAGCGTCTCGCCGCGGTGATCGATGACGGGCGGCAGATGAAGATCGAGAGTCGCGAGGTGCGTGAGCGGCTCGACGATACAGCGGCGGCACTCAGGCTCGTGGTCGAAACGACTACCCAGGAACTCAAGCGGTGGCGCGCTGCCCTGGAGAAGCGGAGCGTCGAGCGCCACGAATCGCGGAGCGATCATGCCGGGGTCTGATGCGCATCGTGCGACGACCGGCACCGATTCAAGAGGGAGAATCGTGAGGATTATAGGACTTCTGACGCTGGTCGCCATATGTGGTGCCGCGGGTTCTCCAGCGCTGGCAGCGCAATCTGCACCCAACGACCAGTCGGTGGACGCGGATACTGTTCCACTCAGCCTGGGTGTCGCACTGGAGAAAGCCTTCGGGCAGAGCGAGGAGGTCAGCCTGGCGCGTTCACAGGTAGAGCTTGCCCGGACGCAGGTTACCTCCGCGCGGTCGCAGGCATTGCCGCAGATCAGCGCGTCGCTCATGTACACGCGCACCTTCCAGTCGCCCTACAACAGCGGCGGTGGCGGGTTCCAGATTCCGGCCTCCCTGCGCTTCGAGCCCGACAGCACGGCGTCCATCACGCAGCGCCTCCGGTACCTCGAAGACAACGCTGGCAACGCTGGCCTTGAGGGCCTCGGCTTCCTCTTCGGCGATCTGCCATTCGGTCAGGAGCATACCTACATCGCATCCATAAACGCGACGCAGCTTCTCTATTCCGGCGGCCGCACGGGCGCGGCGCTTGCGATCGCGAGCCGGTTCCGCGACCAGGCGCAGCTCACCTATCAGGAGCGGGTCTCGGACATCGAGCTGAACGTGCGCACGGCGTACTATCGCGCCTCACTGGCGCAGCAGCTCGAGGCGATTTCGGCCGCTGCGGTGGAACAGGCGCAGCGCTTCCTCGACGATGAGCGCCTGCGTTTCAAGTCTGGCACCTCATCGGAGCTCGACGTGCTGCGCGCCGAAGTCTCGCTGGAGAACCTGCGTCCTCAACTCGTGGAGGCGAGGAATGCCAGCGAGATCGCGACGCTCGACCTCAAGAGACTCGTGAACATCCCCGTGACGCAACCGGTAAGGCTGACAACTGAGCTCGAGGCGCCGGTGGACTCCGCGCCAGCCGGGCCGCTCCCGGACGCGCTGATCGAGCGCCGCCCTGCTGTGCGTTCCGCCGAGACGCAGGTGTCGATCAAGGAGAAGCAAGTCTCCATAGCGAAGGGCGCATATCTGCCGTCGGTGGATCTGAGCCTCAATTTCGGCCGCCAGCTCTGGCCCTCGAAGGCCTTCAACTGGTCGGGGGTGCAGTGGCGCCCGGATTTCACTGCGAGTCTCGGAGTGACGGTGCCGATCTTTTCGGGCTTCAAGAGGGGTGCGGACGTGCAGCTTGCGCGAGTGGAGCTCAGGCAGTCGCAGCTGCAGCTGGCCCAGCTTCGCGAGTCAGTGGAGCTGGAGTACGAGAAGGCGCGTGGGGAGAAGGAGCGGGCGAGGTCGACCATCGCTGCTCGGCGCCGCACGGTGGATCAGGCGCAGCGGGTATACGACCTCACGGTCCTGCGATACCAGAAGGGCCTTGCCACACAACTCGAGTCATCGGACGCGCGCCTCGCGCTGCTGCAGGCGCGAACCAATCTGGCTCAGGCGATCACGGATTACTACATAGCGGACGCGCAGATGTCGAAGGCGCTCGGGCAGTCGTCCGGGTTGGCGCGATGAAGAATGTGACCGAGCCCAAGAGGAAACGATACATGGTCATCAATGGAGCCCTCGGCCGCCCGAGAGGCGCGCTCTGGGGGGTAATCATAGTGGGACTCGTAGCCGTCGCCGGTTGCGGTGGCGGTACGGACGATCAGGCTTCGACGCCAGTAGAGGACCAGCGGGCGATCCTGGCACCGCAGGACGTGGCGGTGGCCGAGCGCGGGGACTTGTCGGCGGGAGTAGTACTGACTGGTTCTCTGCAGCCATCCAGAATGGTGAGGGTGAAGTCGCAGGTGGCGGGCACCGTGCGTGATGTGCGCGTCGACCGTGGTACGCCGGTACGCCGGGGACAGGTCATGGCCGTGATCGAGGCGATGGGCGTGCAGAGTCAGGCGGTTGCCGCGAAGGCGAATCTCGCGCTGGCCAAGCAACGGGCTGACGCGGCTCGGACGCTGCACGACGCTGGCGCGATGTCGGAGATCGACTACCGCACCGCGCAGGCCGCCTATGCCGCGGCTGAGGCGCAGGCGGCGCAGGCCGAGGAGGCCGCCGCACGCAGCACCATCACCGCGCCCATCACTGGCGTGGTGAGCGAGCGAGCCGTGGATGGCGGAGAGGCAGTCGGTGTCGATGCGGATCTCTTCACCGTGGTGAACTCCGACACCCTCGAATTGTCCGGGCAGATTCCTGTGGAGCAGGCGGCGGGCGTTCACGTGGGTGCTCCGGTGGCGTTCACGCTGAATGGGGCGCCGGAGCGTGAGCTGCGCGGGAAGGTGGCACGCGTCGACCCCGTGGCCGATCCGGCAACTCGCCAGGTAGGTGTCTATGTCCAGCTCGCGAACCCCAAGCACACGATAATCGGCGGACAGTTCGCCAGCGGCCGCATAGTTGGTGAGCGTGTGAACGACGCTGTGGTGGTGCCCGAACTGGCCGTCCGTGGGAACGCGGACTCCACTTACGTGCTCGTGGTGGCTGATGGGCGCGTGGCGCGCCGGCCGGTGAGCGTGGGTACCCGTGACCGCTCGAGCGGTATGGTGGCCATCGTCAGAGGACTCGAGGGAGGCGAGAAGGTGATCGCTACGCCGTCGGTGCAGCTCGCGCCCGGCGCGCGGGTGATGCTGGCCGCCGAGGAGGCGGCCGTCCAGAGCGATACGGCGGGCGCATCGAGAGGAGGAAGCTGATATGGATTCAGCGGAGAAGACCACGGTGGAGAATGGTACCGTGAACACTGATGCCGCGGAGCGGGAAGGCTCGCACGGGGCCAGGGTGGGAGGGCTTAGCGGGATCGCGATCCGCCGGCCCGTGTTCGCCAGCATGGTGATGCTCGGGCTGATCGTGCTCGGCATCTTCAGCTATCGCCGTCTGCCCATCGATCTGTTCCCCGACGTGGACATTCCGGTGGTGACCGTTCAGACCACCTATCCTGGCGCGAGCGCCGAGACAATCGAGCGCGAGGTGTCGCGGCGGATGGAGGAGGCGTTCAACCCCGTGCAGGGCGTCGACAGGATCACGTCGGTCTCGCTCGAAGGGGTGTCGCAGGTGATCGTGGAGTTCGATCTCGGGCGCGACGTCGACGCTGCGTCGGCGGATATACGAGCGAAGATCGAGACCATCAGGCGTGATCTGCCGGAGGACATCGACCCCCCAGTGGTCGAGAAGTTCGACCCTGCATCGCAGCCGATCGTATCCCTGGCGCTGTCGTCCAGTAACATGCCGCTCGTCAATCTCACCAGCCTGGCCGACGAGACCATCCGACGCCGCCTGGAGAACGTGCGCGGCGTGGGAGAGGTGCGCATCGCCGGCGGGTTGGAGCGCGAGGTGCGGGTGTTCCTGCTCCCGTCACGGCTACAGGCGGTGGGCGTGTCGGTGAGCGAGGTGATGGCGGCGCTGCGGAGCCAGAATCTCGAGGTGCCGGCCGGTCGCGTGGAGAGGGGAGGGGCGGAGCGCCTGGTGAGAGTGATCGGGCGCATCACCGACCCGGCGCAGTTCGGCGAGGTGATCGTAGCCAACCGCGGCACGCAGCCCATACGCCTGAAAGATGTGGCACGTGTCGAGGAGGGGAACGAGGAAGAGCGCTCGCTGGCCCTCGTGAACGGTAATCGAGCAGTGTCGCTCGACATCCTCAAGGTGTCGGGCGCGAACACCGTCGAGGTGGCTGATGGCGTGAAGGAGGCGATCGAGGCGATGCGGGGCGGCGTTCTGCCGGCCGGCGCGTCGCTGCAGGTGGTGCGCGATAACTCGGTCATCATCCGTCAGTCCGTGGATGACGTCATCCATGAGCTCATGCTCGGCGCGCTTCTGACGGTGCTCGTGGTCATGCTCTTCCTCAACGACTGGAAGGCGACTGCGATCACGGCACTCGCGCTGCCTGTGTCGGTGATCTCCTCGTTCATCATCATGAGCGCGCTCGGTTTCACGCTGAACGTGCTCACGCTGATGGCACTCTCGCTCTCGATCGGCATCCTGATAGACGACGCCATCGTGGTGGTGGAGAACATCGTTCGACACCGGGAGATGGGGGAGGACCACTTCACGGCCGCGGGCCGCGGTACGAAGGAGATCGTGCTAGCGGTGATGGCGACCACGTTCACGGTGGTGGCGGTGTTCGTCCCGGTTGCCTTCATGGGCGGGATCATCGGTCGCTTCTTCTACCAGTTCGGCATCACTGTGGCGTGGGCGGTACTCGTCTCGCTGTTCGTCGCGTTCACTCTCACCCCCATGCTGTCAGCGTGGTGGGGTGTGAATCCGCACAAGGGCAGTGCTGGCGACGAGAGCGGCGATGGCAAGGAAGGGAATATCCTCACCAGGAGCATCGCGCGGTTCAACGCCTGGTTCGATTCCCAGGCAGTGAAATACCGCTCGGTGATCCGCTGGGCGCTGGGGCACCGGAAGACGACGATCGCGGTAGCTGTGGTGTCGTTCGCCGGGGCGATGCTGCTCTTCCCGTTCATCGGCGGCGGGTTCATGCCCGACTCGGACGACGGTGAGTTCGTGGTCCAGTTCGAGACACCGGAGGGTTCGAGCCTCGCCTACACCCGGGGCAAGGCCGAGCAGATCATAAGTACGTTGAAGGGGCTGGACGGTGTGGACTACACATATACCACCATCGGCGCCGGCGCGACGGGCACCGTGACCAATGGAGAGGTATACGTCAAGCTTCTTCCGCGCGACGAGCGGGAGCTCACCCAGGATGAGATCATGGTGGTGGCGCGCCGGCAGATGGCACCGCTAGTCGCCACCCGTATCTCGGTACTCAAAGCGGGTGGCCTGGGCGGTGCGATAGCGCCGCTCCAGGTGGAGATCCGTGGGCAGGATGTGGATGAGCTCCAGCGTCTCTCGTCGGTTCTCCTGAAGCGGGTGGCCGCCATTCCTGGGATCGTGGATGTGCAATCATCGCTCGGCGACCCCAAGCCGGAGTACCGGATCGAGGTCAATCGCAATGTCGCGAATGAGGTGGGTCTCGACATAGGGCAGATCGCCACGACTATCCGCCCGGTTCTCGCTGGCGAGACGGCCACGCGATGGGAGGATCCCACTGGCGAGGAGCGCGATGTGGTGGTGCAGGTGGCGCCGGAGCAGCGGCGCACTGTGCAGGACGTGGCCACTATTCCGCTGGCGACCTCGCGTCGCCTGGCCGATGGCTCCCTGGCAACCGTGCCGCTCAGCGACGTGGCCACCATAGAGCTCGGTACCGCTCCCGCGCAGATAGACCGCAAGGATCTGCAGCGCGTGGCGACCATCTCCGGGAGCACCTCTCCGGAGCTCTCGATCGCGGAGGCGTCCGCCGAGATCCGGCAAGCAGTGAGCGAGATGAAGCTCCCTCCTGGCTACACAGTGCACCTCGGCGGCGAGACGGAGGACCTGCAGGAGACCACGGGCTACGTGCTCGAGTCGATCACGCTGGCGGTGATCCTCATCTTCCTGATCCTCGCTTCGCAGTTCGAGTCGTTCACCCAGCCCTTCGCGATCATGCTCTCGTTGCCGCTATCGCTGGTGGGGGTGCTGCTCGCGTTGCTGCTGACGAATGATACGATGAACATGATGTCGATGATCGGGGTCATCATGCTCATGGGGCTTGTCACGAAGAACGCCATCCTGCTCGTGGACAACGCCAACGCCAGGCGCGCGGAGGGTCTGGACCGCTTCGCGGCGTTGGTGGAGGCGGGCGCGGTGCGATTGCGCCCGATCATCATGACCACCCTCGCGATGATCTTCGGCATGCTTCCGATCGCCTTCGCACTCGGAGAGGGCGGCGGTTTCCGCGCGCCGATGGCGCGAGCGGTGATCGGCGGCCTGATAACTTCCACCATGCTGACGTTGGTGGTGGTGCCGGTTGCCTACACCTACTTCGACGACATCGGTGGCTGGTTCAAACGCCGGCTCACCTCTCCCGAGCGAGAGCGTGAGATCCAGGAAGAGCGCGAGGTCGCTGGCCTCGCGCCGGAGCCGGTGTGGGGGGACTGAGGAACGGGGTTCAGGGTTCAGGGGGCAGGGTTCAGGGGAACTGCAGAGGGATCAGGAAGCAGGGATCAGGGATCAGAAAGAGCCTCCAAGGTCGAGATCTCTACCTCCCAGGCAGTCCCTGATCCCTCATCCCTGCTTCCTGATCCCTCTGTAGTTCCTGAACCCTGAACCCTGCCTCCTGAACCCCGTCCTACCCCTGCACGCTCGTCAGCGAGATGCCCAACGACTCCATCTCGGCTAGCAGCGCGCGCTCGGCATCCAGGCCGGAGTCCACGGTGCGCTTC
>DATCXG010000424.1:0-21500 GCA_036565945.1 Gemmatimonadaceae bacterium | reverse complement strand
TCATCCCGGTGCTCCTCATCGCGCTGCCGATCGAGCAACTGCTGCGCTACGTGGGGAAGCTCCTGCTGTGACGGCGCGTGGTACCGAACGTGCTGTCTGCTACGTACGGAGCTCCGCGCGATTGCGACATGGATTTGGCGCGACCGCGACGCCTGTTCGCGCGTGGAAGTCGCCGTGACCCATCCGCACCCGGTGCGGTTGCTCATCTCGAGCCATCGCACGCGCGGTATCCATCATCCGTTGCATCCTTCCCCCCACCGGCCCGTGAGGCGCGTATGCCAATCGACGAGAAGCCCAGTCGGAACGAGGATGAATACTTCCATAAGCTCGACGCCGAACTGATCAGGGCGCAGCGTGCGAAGCTGGACGCTGAGCGCGCCGAGATGGACCGCAGGCAGCGCGACGCGGAGCGCGAGCAGTACTACATGCGGTGCCCGAAGTGCGGGTCACGGCTCGAGGAGCGGGACGTTCGGGACGTCAAGGTCGATGTGTGCCCGGAGTGCGATGGCACGTGGCTGGACGCTGGCGAGTTGGACCTCCTGCGCCAGACAGAGCGGCACGGGGTCGGCCGACTCTTCGACCTGCTCGGCCGCAAGGCGCGGTGATCGCGCGGGCAGCGCGCTGACCTCACCCCTCGTGTGCTACAGGAGTGTGCTTCGCCTCGCCGGAGTCGGCCTTCGTGTGACCGGCAGCAGCCTGCTGCCCCAGCGCCGCCGCACCCAACAGTCCTCCAAGCCCCATCGAATCCACGGCGGTACTCGGCACTAGCATCAGCGCGCCCTTCTCCTTCAACCCTTCGTAAAGGATGTTCATTGCGCGAAGGTGAAGTGCGGTCGGGTTCTGCTCGTATGCGCGCGATGCCTGTTCGAAAAGCGCCGCGATCTCTACCTCGGCCTCACCGAGGATGATGCGCGCTCGCTTCTCCCGCGCCGCCTGCGCCTCGCGCGACATCGCATCCTGAAGCGTCGTGGGGATCACCACGTCGCGCATCTCGACAGACTCCACCGCGATGCCCCACGGCATGCAGCGCTGATCGATGAGGTCCTGGAGCTCGCTCTCGATCCGTTCGCGGCCGCGCAGCAGATCGGAGAGAGAGGTGCGGCCGATGATGTCGCGCAGTGCAGTTTGCGACGCCCAGCTCACCGCCTGGGGAAAGTTCTGCACCTCGAGCGCCGCTCGCTCCGGGTCGTGTACCATCCAGAAGAGCACGGCGTCCACGTTTACAGGCACGGTATCGGACGTCAGTGTCTCCTCGGCGGCGAAGGCTGTGGTGATGACGCGCTGGTCGACCCACGCCGAGATCTTGTCCACGAACGGGACGAGCCAGAAGAGTCCGGGGCCGCGCATTCCTCGGTAGTGTCCCAAGCGGAGCACTACCGCGCGCTCCCACTGTTTCGCCACTTGGGGCGCCATGCCGGCGAGGATCCCGAGGCCAACGCTGACCCCGAAGCCGACGGCGCTGTGCGTGGCTAGCAGGCTCAGTACACCGAGACCGATGAGGCTGAGCGCGAGAAATACCGAGATGAAGTTCGCTCGCGCGCCACTCGGCGCGCCTTCGATGGCGAGTGAGAAAGTAGAAGCGGGAGACATGTGGCCTCCTCTCGCTACCCTGTGGGTGCTACCACCCGGCGATGCGCGCCGAGCAGGTGGAGCGAGATTGGATGTACTCATGGGAATGCAAGGCCGATGCCATTACCGCAATCGTCTGACGCGGTGGGGCGGCGTGGGCGCGGCTACTGCGGCGCCTTGCTCTGATCCCACACGGTCGTGCCCGACGGCACAGGTTGGATCGGATCCGACCCGCGCCGCATCGTACCTTTCGCATCGGAGGTGGCGCATGCGCGCAACTGTCCCGCTTCTCGCCCTTCTCGCGACGCTCTCGAGCGCCTGCGCGGGCGACAATTACCCCACCGGTCCGGCTCGTGTGAGCGAGCTCGCGCTCGACCGCGCGCCCGTACCCAATCCGTACATCGAGCCGGCGTTCTACAACGGTCAGCTCGTGCACTTCCTGTTGCCATCGGCAGCCAGCGCCAACCCCAATAATCAAGTGATCGCCGATTGCTTCCGCGTCGGTCCGCGCGTACCCGACGCAGTGCCGATCCTGGCGAACGTATACGTGTTACTGATCCCCGGTGCAGACCAGGAATCCACGTGCTCGACGACTGGGGAGCCGACGACGCTCGTGCACAATCACGTGTTCGGTGCCGCCCCGGGAGATCCGAACTACAACGCGCATTTCCAGTTGATCCTGGTCGGGCCGGGCCCGAGTTATCCCGGCCCCCAAGCCGCGGCATTGTTCAATTCGGAAGCCGCCGTGCTGGCCGGTATCGCTGCCGGTGAGCTGGCGATCATCGATCCAGATGCCGCCCACGTGCATTGGATCGTGAAGCTCGACTGACAGACATCGACTTATCTCGCGATCGTGCGAATGCAACGTCTGATTGACTTGACGAAAACGTCTCTCGTGCTTTAGCGTAAAGAGCACACACGGGCAACGCCGGCGAGAGCCGGGGCGCCAGAGGCCACGGGGGTTCACATCGGGTGAAGATGTATCCAGTGGCGCTGTGCACGCCCGAGAACGCCGAGCTGCCGTACGCAAGCTCGGCGTTTGCTTTTTGGGGACACAACTTCCCACGCAGGAGGCATCATGGAAGCCCACGTGACACCCCAATCGCAGTCGTTCAGGCTGCGGCAGCGCGCCGAAGAGGCGCAGATCCGGCACGGCCAGGAGGTGAGGGCAGACGTGCCCAATGTCAGAGTGACGACGTCCAACAACGCGTTCGTCGACTGGCTACTCCGAAAAGCGGCGCCAGTTGGCGCTGTCGATGAGGTCTTCTTCTGTAACGTGGGGCCGATTCGAATCAAGGAAGTCCTCGCGAACGGCGATGAGGAGCCGCTGCCCACGGAAGTCATGGTCGATGGCTTCAAGGTCCCTGAGCCGGGATTCTACGATCTCCTGAACGTACTCATCCGCTCGAACGGCGACATCCGACTCGTCGTGGATGAGAGGACGCGCATCGAGCCGGCAGCTCGGGAGGGCGTCCCAGGGTACTTCTAACTCTCTGGCGTTCGGCGGTGTGCGGCGTGGGCTCTCACGCCCGCGCTTGCGCACCGCGCTCCCCGCGCGAAAGTTGCAAGCGAGTCCGGGTGCGTCGGTCGCCCGGACCCGCTTCCCGTGGGTGAGTTCATGTCCGACATCGGACTTCCTGACTCTCGACTCCTCGCGCTCACCGAAGAGGAGCTGCAGCGGATCGTGCTCGACGTGCACGACGGCCCGGTGCAGTACCTCTTTGCGGCGCTCGCTCAGCTCACCGCGTTGCGCGCGCGGCTCGAGGCCGACGGCGCGCCCAGCAGTTACGTGGCGCCGCTCGCGCGCGCGGTGGAGAGCGTGGAGGCGGCGCTGAGCGACATCCGCCGCACGGTGAGCACGTTCCGCACGCCCGACCTGGGCGAACGCGGGTTGAGCGCCGTGGTGGAGGAGCTCGTCGCCGGTCACGAAGCGCGTACCGGAAGCAGTGTCGCGTTGACGATCGACCCCGACTTGCCCGCCGTGTCGCTCGCATCAACTGTCGCGGTCTACCGTATCGTGCAGGAGGCGCTGTCGAATGTGGAGCGGCACGCCGGGGTCAAGGACGCGCAGGTGCGGGTGTGGGCCGAGGGTGGGTGGCTGCACGCGGAGATCACCGATGCGGGGCGCGGGTTCACGCCGCCGATGCTGGAGGGTCCCGACGCCACGAATCTGCCGGCGCATATCGGGCTCCGCGGTATGCGTGAGCGTGTAGCGCTGGTGCGCGGCTCGCTGACTGTGGAGAGCCGCCCCGGCGGCGGCACTCGCGTACGCGCGGAGGTGCCTTTGGATGCTTGACGCTCATTCGGAGAATCCCGGTGCTGAGAACGCTGGCATAGAGCGCTCTGGCTCAGAGCACGCTGGCGTGGAGCACGCCGGTGCAGCGGGCGCTGGCGCAGTCGAGTCTGGCACAGGGCACGCTGGTACGGCGAACGCCGAGCGGACGGTACTGCGGCTCGTGCTTGCCGACGATCATGCGCTCGTGCTCGATGGCCTGCGTATGATGGCCAACGCCGAGCGCGACCTGCACGTGGTGGCCACGGCCACCGACGGCGAGCGCGCGCTCGAGGCCGTGCGCAGGTTCCACCCCGACGTCGCCGTGATCGACGTGCAGATGCCGAACATGAACGGACTGGAGTGCCTCACCAGGATTCGTGCCGAGGTACCGACCACGCGCGTGCTCCTCCTGAGCGCCTTCGCCGACCCGGTGTCGTTGCGGGCAGCGGTGGAGCGCGGAGCCGACGGTTATGCTCTCAAGACCGACCCGCCGCAGGCGACCATGCGAGCGATCCGCGAAGTGGCGGGTGGGCGGCTGGTGTTCCCGGCGTCGATGCGTCGGTGGCTGACGGGTCCGCGCGGCGCGGATCCCACGGCTCTCACCAATCGCGAGGAGGCCGTGCTGCAGCTCGTCGCCGAAGGCCGCACCAATGCGCAGATCGCGGAGGCCGTGTTCCTCAGCGAGAACACGGTGAAGTTCCACCTCCGCAATCTGTTCGCCAAGCTGGGCGTAACCAATCGCACCGAGGCCGCCGCGAAGCTGCGCCAGCGCCCGTAGGCGGTCGCGAGCTCAGGGCCGGAGCACGGGGCCACCACGCAGCTCCGGTAACAGCGGGCACTGCTCTCGCTCCGCGCACCTGCCCGAATGGGTAGGCACTCTACCCGCGTGGACTGCCCAAAATCCGCCCGCCTGGGTGTGTCACACTGCGAGCGCCGTGAGCAACTTCAGCGTCACCGTCAAACGCGAGAAGACTCATGGCCTTCACGACATCGAACACAGCCACGACATCGAACAAAGTCGCGACAGCGAGCACAGTAGCGACATCCGGTAACGGGAAGAAGAGTCGCTGGTCCGCCGGCGTAGCGCCGTACGCGGAGATGGGCTATTACGACCCGGATTACGAGCCGAAGGAAACCGACATTCTCTGCGCTTTCCGCTTCGTGCCTCAGGACGGTGTGGAACCCACCGAGGCCGCGGCCGCCGTGGCCGGCGAGTCGTCGACCGCCACATGGACGGTGGTCTGGACCGACCGCCTCACCGAGTACGAGCACTTCCAGGCCAAGTGCTACAGAGTCGTTCCAGTCCCTGGAACCGATCAGCACATCGCCTACATCGCGTACGCCCTCGATCTGTTCGAGGAGGGGTCGATCGCGAACCTGACCTCGTCGATCATCGGTAACGTGTTCGGCTTCAAGCCTCTGAAGTCGCTGCGCCTCGAGGACATGCGCATCCCGCTCCAGTACACGATGACCTTCCAGGGCCCGGCCCACGGCATCGTGATGGAGCGCGAGTATCTCAACAAGTACGGCCGGCCGCTCCTCGGCGCGACGACCAAGCCCAAGCTCGGGCTCTCCGCGCGTAATTATGGTCGCGTGGTGTACGAGGCGCTCAAGGGCGGCCTCGACTTCGTGAAGGACGATGAGAATGTGAACAGCCAGGCGTTCATGCGCTGGCGCGACCGTTACCTGTTCTGCATGGAGGCGGTGAACAAAGCCGAGGCGGCGACGGGCGAGATCAAGGGTCACTACCTGAACGTCACCGCCGCCACGATGGAAGACATGTACGAGCGCGCCGAGTTCGCCAAGGAGATCGGGAGCGTAATCGTGATGATCGACCTGACCATTGGCTACACGGCGATCCAGTCGATGGCCAAGTGGTGCCGGGCTAACGGCCTACTACTTCACCTGCACCGGGCGGGTCACGGCACGTACACCCGCCAGAAGACCCATGGCGTGAGCTTCCGCGTGATCGCGAAGTGGATGCGTCTCGCCGGCGTCGACCACCTCCACGCCGGCACCGTGGTGGGCAAGCTCGAGGGCGACCCGAACACCGTTCGCGGCTTCTACAAGACGCTGCGCGAGCGCAAGGTGGAGCCTGACCAGACGCTGGGCCTCTACTTCGAGCAGGACTGGGGCTCGATGCCAGGCGTGATGCCGGTGGCCTCAGGCGGCATCCACGCAGGCCAGACCCACCAGCTCCTCCATTATCTGGGTGAGGACGTGGTGCTGCAGTTCGGGGGTGGAACGATAGGCCACCCGGACGGGATCGCCGCGGGTGCGACGGCGAACCGTGTGGCTGTGGAGGCGATGATACAGGCACGTAACGAGGGGCGCGACTACATGGCGGAAGGTCCCGACATCCTCGCCGCCGCGGCCAGGTTCTCGCCGTCGCTGCGCACCGCGCTCGAGGTCTGGAAGGACGTCACGTTCGATTACACCTCCACCGACACGCCCGACGCGGTGGTCACGCCGACTGCCTGACGATTCGACATCCAACGACTCGACGCCTCGACGGAGAGACCACCATGCGCATCACCCAGGGCACCTTCTCGTACCTTCCCGACTTCACTGACGAGCAGATCCAGGCGCAGGTGCAGTACTGCCTCGACAACGGCTGGCCGCTGGTCATCGAGTACACCGACGACCCGCACCCGCGGAACATCCTGTGGGAGATGTGGGGGATGCCGATGTTCGACATCAAGGATCCATCCGCGATCATGCTCGAGCTGAACGCCTGTCGCAAGCAGTTCCCTCGCCACTACGTGCGGATCGGCGGTTATGACAGGAGCCTCGGACGCGCGACCACGGTGCTCTCCATAATCGTGAACCGGCCGCCCGAGGAGCCCGGCTTTCACCTCGAGCGCCAGGGCGGCCCGGACCGGCAGGTGCGCTACACGCTCCGCTCGTACGCGGCTGACAATCCCTCTGGGGAGCGCTACCGGTGACGTCGCCCGCGCAGGCCGAAGAAGCGTTGGGGACTCGGTCCACGGGCACCCAGTCGGCTGGTATTCAGTCCGCTGGTACCGAGCCCGTTCTGGCTCCCGATGCGCCGGTGGACGTGGGTGCCACCTACGCCGAGTCGAACGTGCCGGCGCTGCTCGACGAGTTGGATAGCCAGCTCGTAGGGCTCAAGCCCGTGAAGGAGCGCGTGCGCGAGATCGCCAGCCTGCTGCTCATCGCGCGCCTGCGCGAGCGCGTGGGGCTCGAGACCGAACGGCCCACGCTGCACATGAGCTTCACGGGGCGCGCCGGCACCGGCAAGACCACCGTCGCGATGCGCATGGCCAAGATCCTCAACCACCTGGGCTACATACGGAAGGGCCATCTGGTGGTGGCCACGCGCGACGACCTCGTGGGCCAGTACGTGGGACACACCGCGCCGAAGACGAAGGAAGTGCTGAAGAAGGCGATGGGCGGCGTACTGTTCATCGACGAGGCATACTACCTGTACCGGCCGGAGAACGAACGCGATTACGGGCAGGAGGCGATCGAGATGCTCCTCACCGTGATGGAGAACAACCGCGACGACATCGTCGTGGTGCTCGCTGGCTACAAGGAGCGGATGGAGACCTTCTTCCACTCGAATCCGGGCTTCCACTCGCGCGTTGCCCACCACCTCGACTTCCCGGATTACTCGGTGGACGAGCTGATGGCGATCGCCGATCTGATGCTCGAGCACCAGCACTACCGCTTCGACGACGAATCGCGGCGGGCGTTCCACGAGTACCTGGAGCGCCGGATCCCGCAGCCACACTTCGCCAACGCGCGGTCGGTACGCAACGCGTTGGACCGCGCGAAGCTGCGCCAGGCGAGCCGGCTGGTGCGCGATGGCGGCCTGGTGACCCACGACGAGCTGGCCCGCATCGATGCGTCCGATGTCCGTCAGAGCCGATTGTTCAACGAACCACCGCCCCCTCCCACGCACGACCCTGCGGCTGCGGGCGCCTGAGCGCCGGGCTTGCAATAGCCAAGGAGGCCACGACATGATCGCACAACGCCCCATCGTCATGGGCATCGTCGGTGATAGCGCCGCGGGCAAGACCACGATCACGAGCGGCATCGCGCGCATACTCGGCCGCGACAGAGTGACTCGCGTGTGTGTGGACGACTATCACAAGTACGATCGAGCGGAGCGCGCCGCGCTCGGGATCACGCCGCTCAACCCGGAGTGCAACTACATCGACATGATGGAGCTGCACACCGAGCGACTGCAGTATGGGCAGCCGATCCTCAAGCCGGTGTACGATCACACCAACGGCACGCTGGTACGGCCGGAGTACGTGGTGCCGCGCGAATTCGTGATCCTCGAGGGGCTGCTCACCTTCACGTCGCCGGTGCTGCGCCAGTTCATCGACATCAAGGTGTACCTCGACCCGCCGGAGAATGTGCGCCGTATCTGGAAGGTGAAGCGCGACATCACCAAGCGGGGCTACACCGAGGCGCAGGTGCTCGCTGAGCTGGAGAAGCGCGAGCCCGATTCGGCAGCCTTCATCCGGCCGCAGCGCGACTTCGCCGACATCGTCGTGCGCTTCCAGCCACCGCCCGGCGTCTCGCCGGAGCAGCCCGACGCGCGTTACGACGTGCGCATGGTGCTGCGTCCGACCATCGAGCACCCGGATCTCTCGTACCTGGTCGATGGTCCGCGCCCGGCGGGCGACGGCATCCGGCTGGAGCTCGGGCGTGACAATGGTCGTCCGGCGGACTTCCTCACGATAGAGAGCGCGGTCACCGCGGAGCAGGCCACAGCGCTCGAGGACTGCATCTGGAAGCACCTCCCGGGGCTGCGCCCGCTCACCGGTGACCAGTTCGGCGAATACCTCGACGTGCGGCAGGTGCGGCACAGCGACCACCTCGCGCTCACCCAACTCCTGCTCTCCTACCATCTGCTCCGCGGATTCGCTCGCCCCGACGTCATGACCCTGGCGCCGTCTGCGTCCGAATTGCGGCGCACCGCGCTCCGGAGCGATAGATATGGGGTCGCGGATGTGCCTACGCGCGGCGAGGCGCTGGCGGACGCGGAGGTGGGGCATTGACGAGCTTCACGCTGGGCGGATGACCGCGTAGCTTAAGCGTCCTCCTAACATGAGGCGGAGCAGACTGTCTGCTCCGCCTCGTGTGTTGCTCTCGAGCTCGCGCTTCATGCCGGCTCGGCGCGTCCCCCGATCCGTGATTCTCTCTCCATCACCACAGCTATCGTCCACCATGCGAGCCATTCAGACCCCTCACGCGCCGACACCCGCCGGCCATTACTCCCAGGCCATCGTGCATGGTGGCCTCGTCTACGTTGCTGGCCAGCTCCCCAAGGATCCACTCGGCACGGGGCCCGTGCCCCAGTCCATCGAGGAGCAGACCGAGCGCGCCATGCGCAACGTTGAAGCGATCCTGGTGGCGGCCGGCAGTCGTCTCGATCGAGTGCTCCAACTGACCATCTACATTGCCGACATGAGCCTCTGGACGCAGGTGGACGCGACGTTGGCGCGGGTGCTCGGGGAGCATCGTCCGGCGCGCGCGGTCGTGCCGACGCCGGGGCTGCATCACGACTACAAGATCGAGATCCAGGCGATCGCGGCGGTGGACTTCTGAACGCGAGAGCCCCAAGTACTACGACGTCTATCCCACGCATTACAGCCGTCGCCCACCATTCGGCAGTGAAGACTCGGCGCTGACAACGCCCGACGTCGCGCAGGCGGCTTCCAGCCGAGTGGACTCCGACCACGCGTCGCGGTAACGTTTCCCCCATGACACCCCCACAACTTTCAATGCTCGTCCGCACCGTACGAGCTGCGGCGTTCACCGCTGCGTGCATCGCTCTCGTCGCCCTCGCCCCCACTTCAGCAGCGGCGCAGCGCCCCGAGCTCTCCGGGAACGTGCGCCAGTATGTGGCGGTCGACACGACCATCGTCGCGCTCACCCACGTCCGCGTGATAGATGGCACCGGCGCACCGGCACGCGAGAATCAGACGATCGTCGTCCGCGATGGACGCATCGCCGCGCTGGGCGACGCAGCGTCTGTGCAGGTACCGGCCGGCGCGCAGCTGCTCGACCTCGCCGGCAGGTCGGTGATCCCCGGGCTCGTGATGCTGCACGAGCATCTCTACTACCCAACCGGTCCCGGGGTGTACGGCAACCTATCGGAGAGCTTCACGCGACTCTACCTCGCCGGTGGTGTCACGTCGATGCGCACCGCGGGGAACGTGAGCGGTTACGGGGAGATCAACATCGCTCGCGCTATCGACCGCGGCGAGAAGCCCGGCCCCTGGATCGACGCCACCGCGCCCTACCTCCAGGGCCCCGGACTCGGCATCGGGCAGATGTATGAACTGAAGAACGCGGACGACGCGCGCCGCATGGTGAAATTCTGGGCGGACGCGGGCGCCACGTCGTTCAAGGCGTATATGAACATCACGCGCGCGGAGCTACGCGCGGCGGTGGAGGAAGCGCACAAGCGGGGGCTCAAGGTCACCGGACATCTCTGCTCGGTCACCTATCACGAGGCGGCGGAGGCGGGGATCGATGACCTGGAGCACGGGTTCTTCGTAGCGACGGATTTCGTGGCCGACAAGCAGCCCGACGTCTGCCCCGGCCAGAGCACCGGGATGACCGCGCTGGCCGCACTGGATACGAACGACGCGCGGTTCAAGGCGCTGGTCGCCGACCTCGTCGCGCACCACGTCGCGGTTACGTCCACGCTCACGGTGTTCGAGACATTCACGCCGGGCCAGCCGATGCCTCCGGGGCTGGACGTGCTCGACCCGATTCTGAAGCAGCAGTTCGAGCGGTTCCACACGACGCGCCAGCGCGACACGACATCGGTCTACCGGGAACTGTTCGCGAAGGAGCGCGCGATGGAGGTGTGGTTCGTGCGCGCGGGCGGTCTCCTGGTGGCCGGCACCGATCCCACGGGCGCGGGCGGCGTGATTCCCGGCTATTCGAACCAGCGTCAGGTAGAGCTCCTCGTGGGGAGTGGCTTCACCCCGCTCGAGGCGATCAGGATCTGCACGCTGAACGGCGCCACTTATCTGGGGAGAGCGAGCCAGACAGGTTCGATCGCCGTGGGCAAGCAGGCGGATCTCGTTGTGATCGGTGGCAACCCGGTGGCGAACATCTCCGATATTCGCAACGTGGAGATGGTCTTCAAGCATGGTATCGGCTACGATCCGGCCAGACTCATCGCGTCGGTGAAGGGAAGGGTAGGGTTGTTCTAGCACGTGGGCGTCCGTGCTCGGCGGCGACCTGCTCGCCCGCATCGACGCGTGTGACCACGGGGAGATATGGCGCGGCGGAGCCGGGCTGATTATTCCTTGTGGAGCCCGCGTGCGGCAATCCGTACGCGGGCCTACGTGTCTTGGAGACGCGCCTGCGTCTGCCGGGAGTGATCGAGCCATCTATCTGACAGGAGCGCGGCACCATGAAATGCATCGCGATATTCCTATCCATCTTCATAGCATCGCCAGTGGTCGCTCAGGGAGCGAACGCCAACTCGGCCTCTTCGGCTGTCGGGACAGCCGGATCAGTCTGGAAGTCGGTCAGCAACTACCTCGTGCGGGCGGCCGAGCAGATGCCCGAGGCCGACTATGCATTCCGCCCTACCGCGGACGTCAGGAGCTTCGGGCAGTTGATCGGCCACGTCGCGGGTGCGCAGTACATGATGTGCGCGGTGGCACTGGGCGAGAAGAATCGCCCCGAGAACGACATCGAGAAGACCAAGACCACCAAGGCAGAGTTGGTGGAGGCACTCAAGGCATCGTCGGAGTACTGCGCCCGCGCGTACGCACAGTCGGACGCGGATGCCTCCGCCATGACGAAAATCTACGGTCAGGATCACACGAAGCTCTGGGTGCTCGTGTCGAACGCTACCCATGACAATGAGCACTATGGGAACCTTGTGACCTACATGCGCATCAAGGGAATGGTGCCACCTTCGAGCCAGCCGCGCCGTTGACGCAGCGGCACGGCTAGATTTCAGGGGCCGGCCACGAGCGCTGGATATACCGGCTCCAAACGTGGCCGGTTGGCAACAGACGATCCGAGTATACCGAATATGCCCAACACATCGACTGCATCGAACAAGCCAGATATACCGAGTACACCAACCAACGAAGTCGCCACGCTCGCCGGGGGCTGCTACTGGTGCCTCGACGCAGCCTTCCGCCAGCTACGCGGCATCGTGGAGATCGAATCGGGTTTCTCGGGCGGACATGTCGCCAACCCTACGTACGAGCAGGTCTGCACGGGCACGACGGGCCATGCCGAGGTCGTTCGGGTGACCTTCGACCCGAGCGTCATCTCCTATCGCGATCTGCTGACGGTGTTCTTCACCATCCATGATCCGACGACGCTGAATCGTCAGGGGCCCGACGTGGGCGAACAGTACAGGTCAGTGATCTTCTACCATACTCCCGAGCAGCGCGCGGAAGCCGAGGGTCTGATGGCGGAGCTCCAGGCGCAGCATCTCTGGAGCGATCCCGTCGTCACCGAGATACTTCCCGCGCCGGCTTTCTATCCCGCCCACCTGCAGCACCAGGACTACTACACGAACAACCCGCGCCAGCCCTATTGCCAGGCTGTGGTTGCGCCGAAGATTGCCAAGGTGCGCAAGGCGTTCTTCGAGAGGCTGGCCAGCTAGGCGGGGTGACGCGGACGGGCTCGAGAGCCCCTCCGCGTGCCTCCAACGGAGCGTTGCGGGCGGTGGGCTCGGGAGGCTCGCCGCCTCCCGATGGAAACTTCCCGCTTCACGATGACGTAGGGATCTGAGATTCCCTTCCGGAGCACTTGCTCATGATCGCCGCTCTTCTTCGTCTCTTTGCCCTGCGTCCCCTGCTCACCATCGCGATCCTGGGCTTCCCGCTCATCCTGCTGGTGGTTGTGGGGCTGTTTGCCATTCTCGCCTTCAAATTCCTGATCTTTGTCGTACTCCCCGTGGCGCTGGTCGTCTGGCTGGCACGGAAGCTCTTTCGACCCCGCGACGACCAGGCGAGCTGATTCCGTTCGTAGCGGCTCTGCACTGACGGTGGGAAGCGGACGTAACGCAGCCGGCGACGACCAGGCTAGCTGATTCTGATCGTCGCACCTGCCACCATCGGCCATCTCGGCTGCCAACCCTGGGATCAGGACCCCTTGGATGTACCCGGGGCGGGAATGAGCTTGAAGTCGTACTCGAGGTGGATGCTGTCGGCCACGCTCAGTACGGAGGCCACTCGCGGCTTCGCCATCTCGAAGTCCTCGAAGGTGAATCCCGTCGATGCCGTTCCCGAGATGCCCGCTGCGCCGAACTTCGCGCTGACCCGCCATGTAGTGGGTCGGGTGACTCCGCGAACGGTCAGATTCCCAACGAGATCGAAGGTCGCTGTGCCCGATGCCGGCAGCGAAGCCGGGAGCCCGCGCACGGACGTCGGAACCAGCTCCACGGTGGGGAACTTCTCGGTTTCGAGCGTGCGGCGCTGGACGTAGCCGTCGCGCCGATCGCGATCGCTCTTCAACTTCGTGACGTCCACGACGAACTTCGATTCTCCGGCGACGATCCGCCCGGCACTGTCCACTGTGATCGCGCCGGTCATGCCGCTGGTGACTCCCACGGCGTCGTTGGGAAAGTCGACTCCCGCCAGCTGCTCCCTGACTCGGTAGCGCGCCTCGTTCCCGGTCGGCGCCAGTACGAAGTGGCGCTGGGCGGCGGCTCTCGGGGCTGGTGCGAGCGGCGATGGTACGGTTGTCGGAGCCACCGCGTCGCTTGATGACGCGGCGGCCACGGTGACGGCGCCGAGTAGTAGAACGAGGACCGCTGGTATGCCTTTGTGGAACATTCCTGCCTCCGAACGGGGTGATGCCAGTTGAGCCGAGGCATGGTAATGCCAGCGGATATCAGACGACGAACATACGCATCTGTGTGCGCGTATGTTGATTCCAGCGGCTACCACGCGCACGTGATCGCCAGATAGTTTAGATTCAATCTCGTTTCCGCCGGTAAGAACCGCGCTCATTTGACAAGGACCCTGCGTGTCTTTCAGTACTTTCGAGCTTCATCCAACACTTCTAAAAGCAATCAAGGAGATGGGCTTCACCAAGCCCACGGCTATCCAGAACGACGCCATTCCCCCGGCACTCGCCGGGCGCGATGTGCTGGCCTGCGCCATGACTGGCAGTGGCAAGACAGCGGCGTTTCTCCTTCCCATACTCAATCAGATACTGGAGCGCCCTCGCGGCACCACGCGCGCGCTCGTCATCACGCCCACGCGTGAGCTGGCGGCCCAGATCCTCGAGCATCTGAACGGACTGGCGGCTTACACCCAGATCAAGGGAGCGGCTGTCTTCGGAGGCGTTGGTGCGGGGCCGCAGGAGCGTGCGTTCCGGACGGGCGTGGACGTGATCATCGCCACGCCGGGCCGCCTCCTCGACCATCTGAAGGAGCCCTACGCGAAGCTCGACGGCCTGGAGCACCTCGTGCTCGATGAGGCCGACCGGATGCTCGACATGGGCTTCCTCCCGGAGATCCGACGGATTCTTCGTCAGTTGCCGGCGCGCAGGCAGACGCTGTTCTTCAGCGCTACCATGCCCGCGCCCATCGTGACGCTCACGCGCGAGTTGCTCGCCAACCCGATCATGATTCACACCGAGCGCTCGTCGGCGCCCGCGGTGGGGATCGCTCAGGCTGTATATCCTGTTCCGCAGGAGCTCAAGTCGGCGCTCTTCCTGGAGCTGCTGAAGCGCGGCGAGATCAAGCAGGCACTGGTCTTCACGCGCACGAAGCACCGCGCCAACCGCCTGGCCGAGTACCTGGAGCGTCAGGGCATCAAGGCGGAGCGTATCCACGGGAACAGATCGCAGCCGCAGCGGACCGCTGCGCTGGCGGGGTTCAAGAGCGGAAAATTTCCGGTGCTGGTGGCCACTGACATCGCGGCTCGTGGAATCGATGTCGACTCGCTCGGGCACGTCGTGAACTTCGATGTCCCCACGGCCCCGGATGACTATATCCATCGCGTGGGCCGCACGGGGCGAGCGGAAGCGACTGGCGATGCCTTCACCTTCGCATCGCCGGAGGAGCAGGAGGAGCTCCGGGCAATCGAGAAGGCCGTGGGCAAGCGCCTGCCGCGGGTCACCTTACCCGACTTCGACTACAAGGCGCGACCCACTACGCGTTTGGAGATTCCCCTCGCGGAGCGGATCGCCGCCATCCGCGCCAGGAAGGCGGAGGACAGAGCTCGCGCCGCGGCCAAGGCCGAACGACGCGCAGCCCAGGAAGCAGCGGGGTCCAGGAGTAGAGGGAGCGCGGCGTCCCGTTCTTCGTCGCCGTCTCCAGCCTCGCGTCGCTCGGCCAAGCCCGACGCCTCGCAGTCGCGGCGCAGCGCGGCCGCCAAGAGCGCCCGCCCTCGCGGACAGGGGACCAGGGGGCGCTCGCGGTAAGCGCCTCCTCCCCCTCCCGGGATGCGTGGTCACGCCGCGGGTTGCAGCAGCGCCAACGTACCCTCCGTCACCGCACCGAAGACGAGATGGCCGGCGAGTCCGCGCGCATGCGTCTGCCAGGGAAAGTGCGTGGGTCCTGGGGTGAGGCGGAGCGCGTAGACCAACCCCTCGTCCATCAGCAGGAAGAAGCTCGTCCCGAACGCCAGCCCGCGCGCCGCGGCGACTGTCGGAACGCGATGGCGCAGCGTGGCGTATGCCGCGCCCGCGCCCGCGCCGAGCACCCAGTGCAGGGCTTGTCCGTAGCTCTTCCTGCGCGACTCCGATAACGACGTGCCAGTGAGCTCGGCGACCTTCTCGGCTGCCACTCCGTAGGCCGTCTTCCCGTCGCGTGCTCGATCTTCGCGTTCGCGTGCCGCCTGATCCTCGCGAGCGTACAGATAGCTCGTCACCTTTCCCATCACCCAGGTAGCTGCCGCGCCAGCGATCGCGCCGTCGATCACGGCGGCTACGGTACTCTGCTGCTGAGGCATGTCTGCTCTCCTTGCGTTTCTCTCTGTGCACGAATCGCAGGAAGGGCGCCACTGCCCGCGGTTGTCAGCATCGGCCGCTGGGCGCGCTCGTAGTGAACCCACGCAACAGCTTCCTTGTGCAAACAATTGTCGGTGGCAATATTTAGCCGTCCCTAAATCGTTAAATAGCTCGTACCAATATCTTCCCGCTCTGCAATAGATGTCAGTCACACGTACGGAGGGCTCAGACCCCGAAGCATTAGAGGCATCTGATCCAGAAGTAGCGGCCGAGTCCGGTTGGCGGAGGCCTCGCCTCACACCCAGTCTCGCCGAAGCATATCGCACCGTTCCCGTCTCGGGCGGCACATGGTTTCGCAAACTGCTGGCCTTCGCCGGACCGGGCTACATGGTGGCCGTGGGCTACATGGATCCCGGCAACTGGGCCACGGACCTCGCCGGTGGATCGGCGTTCGGCTACAAGCTGCTGAGCGTCATCCTCCTCTCGAACCTCATGGCGGTGCTGCTCCAGGGGCTCTCGTCGAAGCTCGGTATCGTCACCGGGCGCGACCTGGCGCAGGCTTGCCGCGATCACTATTCGAAGCCAGTGGCCATGTTCCTCTGGGCCATCTGCGAGCTGGCGATCGCGGCGTGCGATCTGGCCGAGGTGATCGGAACGGCCATCGCGCTCAATCTCCTCTTCGGAGTCCCGATCGCCCTGGGGGTCGTGATCACCACGCTCGACGTGCTGATCGTGCTGTACCTGCAGCACAAGGGCTTCCGAGTGCTCGAGGTGCTGGTGATCACGCTGATGGCCACCATCGGGCTGGCATTCCTGTTCGAGCTCATCATCTCGCGCCCCGAGTGGAGTGGTGTCGCGGCCGGGTTCGTTCCCACGGCCGATGTCGTGCGGGATCCCACGATGCTGTACCTTGCCCTGGGTATTCTCGGGGCTACGGTGATGCCGCACAATCTCTACCTTCACTCATCGATCGTGCAGACGCGGCGCTACGCCGAGAATGCGGAGGGGAAGCGCGAGGCGGTACGTTTCGCGTTCATCGACTCCACCGTGGCGCTCAGCTTCGCGCTGTTCATCAACGCGGCTATACTGATAGTGGCCGCCGCTTCCTTCCATCGGGCGGGGATGCACGAGGTGGCCGAGATTCAGGATGCCTACCAGCTGCTCTCGCCGCTGCTGGGAGTGACCGGTGCCAGCGCCGTTTTTGCCCTGGCTCTCCTCGCTTCGGGGCAGAACTCCACGCTCACGGGCACGCTCGCTGGGCAGATCGTGATGGAGGGATTCCTGAGCATCCGCCTGCGCCCGTGGCTGCGCCGGCTGGTCACGCGTCTCGTGGCGGTTGTCCCGGCCGCCATCGTCGCGATCATCTATGGCGAGAGCGGAACGGCCAAGCTGCTGGTGTTGAGTCAGGTGATCCTGAGCATGCAACTTTCCTTTGCCGTCTTCCCGTTGGTGCGTTTCACCTCCGATCCCAAAAAGATGGGAGAGTTTGTGAATCCACGGTGGCTCAAGACACTCGCGTACCTGATAGCGTTCTTCATCGCCGGCCTCAACGTCTGGCTCCTGTTGGGCTTCGTTGGCCCATGGATACACTGAACGTGTACAAGCGCATCCTGGTGCCGCTGGAGCACTCCTCGTACGATGCCGCGATCCTGGAGCACGTGACCAGACTGTCGCGCCTCTGTAACGCTGCGATCATCCTGATCCACGTGGCCGATGGCTGGGCGGCACGCCATATCAGCGATCTCGATCTACGCGAGAGTGAGGAGATGCGCGCCGACCGCGACTACCTCGACAAGGTATCGGCAGACCTCGAGCTGGGCGGGCTGGAAGTGGATGCTATTCTCGCGAGCGGTGATCCCGCTCGCGAGATAGCGGCCGCGGCGGAGCGCGAGGAGTGTGATCTGATCGCCATGTCGACGCACGGCCACAGGTTCTTCTCCGACATCGTCTATGGGAGCGTGGCCGAGTCGGTGCGGCATCGGTCGATGGTGCCCGTACTGCTGGTGCGGGGCATGAAGGGCGGTGGTGCCGCGGCGGAGGGAGGCGCCGGCACGTCATGATGCAGACCGGCCGCGCGGCTGACGAGTACACCGCGCCTGTGGAGGATTACCTCAAGGTGATCTACGAGATCGAGCGCCACGCCGGTGCCGCGGGTACCAACGACATCGCCCAGCGTCTCTCCATCGCGCCGGCTTCCGTGAGCGGGATGGTGCGCCGCCTGGCGGACCAGGGGCTGCTCGAGCACGAGCGCTACCGCGGCGTGCGGCTCACGGACGCGGGGCGTCGTGTGGCGCTGCGCACGATCCGCCGCCACAGAGTGATAGAAGCATACCTGACGCACGCGCTCGGCTACCCGTGGGACCTGGTGCATGGCGAGGCGGAGCGACTCGAGCATGCAGCGAGCGATGAGCTGATCGATCGCATGGCCACCGCGATCGGAGAGCCTTCCACCGATCCGCACGGCGCGCCGATCCCAACACGCGAAGGCGAGATCGATGAGGGGCCGCGTCTCGCGACCATCGCCGACCTCATTCCTGGTGAGCGGGGCCGCGTGGTGCGCGTGAGCGATGACGACGCGCCGCGGCTGCGCTATCTGGGCGAGGTGGGGCTCACCCCTGGTGCCTGGGTCGCACTCGTATCCCGCGCTCCCTTTGGTGGTCCGCTCATACTACTCGTGGATGGCGTGGAGCGGCTCATTGGCCCGGCGCTGGCTGGGACGGTGATGATCGAACAGCCGGGGCCGCCGAGGTAGCGGATCTCCTGTCCAACAGTTGGGCCTCGCGCCGACCCGCGCTTCGGTGTCGGGAACGTTCCTTGCGCCCCGTCCTGATGCTCAGGGTGGTAGGAACTCCATGAATCCAACGGAGGGTGCAGTGGAAACGCGTACGGTGCGAGTCGGACCAGAGCCCAGCATCGCCGACCTGATCGGCCGGCTCACCGATGATTCGAAGCGCCTTGTGGGTAACGAGGTACGGCTGGCGAGGCTGGAGCTGGGAGAGAGTATGCGACTGGCCGTGCGGGGCGCAATCCGCCTGGCGCTCGGCTTCGGCGTCGCTATTCTCGCGCTCGTCGGTCTCACGGTGCTGCTCACGTCGGTGATCGGTATCGTCCTGCTGGGATCGGCGTGGGCGGGCGCACTGGTCACCGGAGCGCTGGAGATCATCGTGGGTGGAGTGTTGCTCTGGAGAGGTACGCGCGCGGTCAAGGAGGGTGACTTCACTCTGGGCGAATCACGCGCCGAGCTCAGGGCAACAGTCGGTCAGCTCACCGATACGGTGAGCCGCACGAAAGTTCGCCTGGTCTGAGTGGCGACTGCGCAGACGAACTGCGGAACGGCTTACCTGCAGCACGGAGAACTGCTGAACTGCTTTTACCTGCAGCACGGAGAACTGAAAGAGAACGGCAAGCGAGAACGGCAAGAGGAACTGCAACTGCCAACGGCAACTACTAAAAACAATAAAGCTTTGGGAACTGCCCTACGCCTCTGGCTCCGGGCGCGGCACTCGAGGCTCCTTGCCCAGTCAGGTTCCGCTCGCCTCGTGGAGAGGAGGCCCGGATGCCATCCCTAAAAACATTCGCTCTTGCAGTTGCAGTTCCCTTCGTGTCCCCATGCCCCCATGGCGCAAGCCGTTGCAGTTCCCTCTTGCAGTTCTCGCCTGCCGTTCTCTTTCAGTTCTCCGTGCTGCAGGTAAAAGCAGTTCCCTCCCTGGCTTAGTGGCTGAAGTTGCCGCTCCCTGAACCCTGAACCCCGTAGTTCCCCCCTCTCTCGTGCTTCTCTTCCTCGCGCTCGCGCTGCAGCTCGCTGGCCAGCCACGGACAATCGCTATCGACGCCAGGCTCGCGGCGGATGCTGGCATCCGGGTGGGCGATACGGTGGTCGTGCGCGCCACGCCGGGCACGCTGGGCGGTGCGGCGGGGGGCGAGGATGCCCTGAACGAGGATACGGTGGTGGTTGGGGCGATCGTCGATCGGAGGGCCGACCCCAGCGAGATTGCTCGCAGCGAGTACCACGTGCGACTGCACCTCGACCAGCTCCAGGAGCTCATAGGATATGGCGATCGGGTGGACAGGTTCGCGGTGGCCACGCGCGACAGCGGCGCCACACTCCACGCGCTCGGCGCCATCAACGATGCCGCGTTCGGGTTCCAGGCGTACAGGTCGCACGAGATCGCGGTAGAGACTTCGGAGACGTTCAGAGTGGTGAGCCGCTTCCACCGGGCGATCGGCGTCATCACCATCGTGGCGAGCGCCGTATTTCTGCTCTGTATCCTGCTCCTCAAGGTGGAGGAGCGGCGGCGCGACGTGGGGGCATTGCGGCTGATCGGGATATCACGCTGGTCGGTCTTCAGGTCGGTGGTGATCGAGGCGGCGTTCGTCTCGGTGCTGGGGAGCGGGCTCGGCGTGTTGATCGGGTGGGCTACTTCCGCGATGGTCAACGCCTATTACCAGGCGCTGTACCGCACACCGCTTCGCTTCTCGATCATCACTGGTGACATCGTGGTGTTCGCGGTGCTCCTGTCGCTCGTCCTGGGACTGGGATCCGGCGCGCTGGCCGCGCTGCGCCTCGTGCGGACACCACCGCTCACTCTGATCGGGCGCTGATGCGGACGCTCCTCGCCCTTGCGGCGCTGCGGCGGCACCGCTCCCGTACTCTGCTCGCGGTACTCGGTGTTGCGGTATCCGCCGCGATGCTGCTCTGCATGGTGATGCTCTCCACCGGACTCCGCGAGTCGTTCCGCGAGCTTCTGCTCAGCCGCGGCTTCCAGCTGAGACTCTCACCGCGAGGCACGCTTCCCTTCGACACCGAGGCCACGATTACCGGGGCAGCGGAGATCGAGCGCACCCTTCGTACTCTCCCCGACGTCGTCGCCGTGAGCCCGGTGCTCGGTGGGCAGATCCACATCCCCCAGGGCGAACGCATGGTTACCAGCTTCGCGCTCGGCGTCGATCCCAGTGTGCAGGGTGACTACGAGCTGCTCAGCGGTCGCGACGCCATCGCGAACGACGCCATGGTCGTGAACGATGGCTTCCTGCTGGCTACCGGGGCGGAGGTGGGCGATACACTGGACGTGGCTGCCGGTTTCAATCCGCAGTTCCGCGCACTCTCGGGTGAGCGCCGGCTAGTGATCACCGGGCTGGTGCGTTTTCTCTATCTCGCGTCGGGGCAGAGCGCCGTCGCGTTCCGGCTAGGAACGCTGCAGGAGATGACTGACCGTTCTCGCGGCGATGAGGTCTCACTCTTCATGGTCCGGCTGCGCGATGGCGCCGATGTGGAAGCGTCGCGGCGGTGGATCCAGGCACATGTTCCGCGTGTGGATGCCATCTCCACCGCCGAGGCAATGGAGCAGGTGGACGAACGACTGAGCTACTTTCGTCAGCTCGGCGTCATCCTCGCCGCGGTGAGTCTGGTGGTGGGCTTCCTGCTCGTCACGACAATTGTCACCGTATCCGTCAACGAGCGGATAGGCGAGATAGCAGTCATGCGTGCCATAGGAGTCTCTCGTGTCCACGTGGTGCAGCAGATTCTCATCGAGGGGCTCGTGATCAGCCTTGGCGGGGCGGCGCTGGGCCTCGGCCTCGGCCTCGCTACGGCGCGCTACCTCAACGCCATCCTGTCGAGCTTTCCGGGGCTCCCGGCGGCGATCGATTTCTTCCTGTTCCAGCCGCGTGCGGCCTGGACCGCGCTCGGACTGCTCGTGGCGGTCGGCATCGCCGCGGGGATCTATCCTGC
>DATCXG010000544.1:0-25904 GCA_036565945.1 Gemmatimonadaceae bacterium | reverse complement strand
AGGCCCGTGGCGCCCTGCGTGAGGGCGATAGCGACCGCGCTGTCTCGGCCGCGCGAATGGCGCTGGCGGCGTCTGATGGTACCACCGACGCACGTGTCGTTCTGGCGCGCGCGCTCACCTGCGCCGGCCGCCACGATGAGGCTCTAACGGAACTGTCTCAGGCGCTAGAGAGCGATACTCTCAACGCCGCCATCTACCTCGAGATGGGTCACTGTGCCGCGTGGCGCGGAGACTTCGAGCAGGCCGCCGTGCGCTGGGAGCAGTACCTGCGGCTCGCGCCAGGCGCGATCGATGCTCCGCGCGTGCGTGCCGCCGCGGAAACCGCTGCAGCGCTCCGGTGCCTGCTGCAGGAGCACATGTATGTCTGACGACATCCGCCGCCTGAGTGACGAGCTGGCGCGCGACCCGACGAGTCGCGTCTTCATCCAGTTGGGGGAGGAGCTCCGTCGCGGTGGACAGCTCGAGCTGGCGCTGCGGGTGGCACTGCGGGGGCTCGAGCGTCACCCGCACGATGCCGACGCCCACGACCTGCTCGCACGCATTCGGGTGGACCGGGACGAGCTGCACGAAGCGTTCGACGAGTGGGACACTGTCCTTCGCCTCGCCCCGGCGCATGTGGGCGCTCGGAAAGGTGTGGGCTACGTGCTCTTCAAGCAGGGACGGCTGGTCGACGCCGAGCGCTACCTGAGCGAGGCGGCGGAGCGCGACGGAGACGATGCATCCATCGGTACCGCTCTCCGCATGGTGCGCAGGCTGCTGCGATATACCGGGGACGGGAAGGACGCCGGCCCTGAGGACGGAGCGGTGGGCAGCAGCGCTCCGCTCGCGGAGGCGGAGCGGCGCGTGGAGGATGAGGCGCGCCGGTTGTTCGCCGACATCCTCGGTCAGGGTGAGCAGACCGCGCTTCTGCTCGATGCGGGTGGGATGGTGACGGCGGGTATGTACGTGACAGCGGACGGTGAGGACGTGGCACAGGAAGTTGGCGCTTCGCTCAGCGGTATTCGTGAAGAGGCCACGCGGGCAGCAGGGCACCTGGACCTCGGTCCGTGGTCATCGGTCGTCTTCGAGACCGAGGTGGCGACTGTGGCCATGTCCCCTGTGCTCGATGACTCGCTGGTGCTGGTGGCGGCCGCGCGGTCGGTACCTCTGGGGCTCGTGCGGCGCGTGGTGCGCCAGTGCGCCCGCCGCGCCACTACCTGGCTCGGGGACATGGGATGAGCTCGACACCCTTCACCGACATCATCTCTGACCTCACGCGGCAGCGTGGTGTGCTCGGCTGCGTGATCGTGAGTGAGCGCGACGGGATAGTCATCGACGGCGACGTCCAATCGGCAGTGGACGGCGCGGCTGTGGCGGCGCTCGCTGCCGCGCTGTTTCGTCGCGCGCGATTGTGCTCCGAGGCCGCGGGACTGGCCACGGTCAGTTTCCTTCAGCTCGAGGCCGAGCGCGGCTACCTGTGCGCCGCTGGGCGCGATGAGATGGTGGTGGTGGCGATCGCCGAATCGAGCGTCAACGTGGCGCAGTTGCGCGCTATGATGCTGCAGTCGATGGAGGTGCTGATATGAGGGCGAGCGTGTCCGAGCAATGGGTCGAGGAGCCGCTCCAGCGGTTCGCGAACGACGCCCGCGTGCTCTTCGCGCTGCTGTTGCAGCCCAACGGCCAGGTGCTGGGGCAGCTGGGCTTCACCCGGGCGCTCGACGTGATGGCCGCGTGCTCTCTTGCTGCCGCGATCCACTCCACCGCGGCACAACTCGGGCGCGAGGTCGAGGGCACGCCCTTCAGCGAGCTGTATCACGCTGGAAGGGATCGACAGGTCTTCATTGCGGAGGCGCCCACCGCGCGAGGCTCGCTCGTGGTGCTCGCTGCCTTCGATTCCGAGAGCTCGCTCGGGCTCGTGCGGCTGTACTTCCGTGATCTGTGCGATGCTCTCCGGCGTGCGGCTCCGGCCGAGGAGCGCCCCGTCGCGATGGACCACGTGGATCTCGGGGAGAACCTGGAGCGAGATCTCAATCGCAGTCTGGCGATCCTCTTCGGGCGTGCGCGCGCCGACGGGACCCTGACCGCGCCTTCCTCCATTCCTCCCGCCTGAGCGTCCAGTGCCTCTCGTCAACTACGCCACGCGCGAGATCACGTGCAAGATCGTCTACTACGGCCCCGGCCGGTCGGGGAAGACGACCAATCTTCACTACATCTTTGAACAGGTGCCCAGCGGGCGGCGTGGCAAGATGGTATCGCTCGCCACGCAGACAGACCGCACCCTGTTCTTCGACTTCCTGCCTCTCGATCTGGGCTCCATATCCGGCTTCACCACGCGCTTCCAACTGTACACTGTGCCCGGGCAGGTGTACTACCAGGCCACTCGCAAGCTCGTGCTTCAGGGAGCTGACGGCGTGGTCTTCGTTGCCGATAGCCAGGCGCGGCAGCTGGAGGAGAACATCGAGAGCATGCAGGACCTCCATGCCAATCTTGCTGAACACAGAATGGACGTTCGCGCCACTCCACTGGTGATCCAGTACAACAAGCAGGACCTGCCGCGCGATCTCATCCTCAGCGCGGAACAGCTCGATGATGTGCTCAACTTCCGTGACCTGCCCGCCTTCACTGCCGATGCGCTGCACGGCCACGGGGTATTCGAGACGCTGCGCGGCATCTCCGAGCTCGTGCTGCGCCGTCTGAGCTCCACCGCCGGTTCGAGCGACGTACGCACTGCCCATAGCGGCGCGGGGAGCGTCTGACAGTGGAACTCGATACCCGCTACCGATTCGAGAACTACGTGGTCGGTTCTGCAAACAGGCTGGCCGTGTCCGCGGCGCGAGCCGTCGCGCAGGCGCCGGGTGCGGCGTACAACCCGCTCTTCATCTACAGCAGCTCCGGGCTTGGCAAGACGCACCTCATGCTGGCGATCGGCAACTACGCGGTGCAGCTCCAGCCGGATCTGCAAGTGGAGTATTCCACGGTTGACGAGTTCGTCGACGAGCTCACGAACGCCATATCGGTGGGCTCGATGGAGGCGTTCAAGCGACGCCACCAGCGTGCAGGTATGCTGTTGCTGGACGACATCCAGTTCCTCGCCGGCCGGCGCGAGACACAGTCGGAGATGCTGCGCCTGTTCGACACGCTGCAACGGAGCGGGACCCAGGTCGTGTTCACGAGCGATCGCCCGCCGTCGGAGATCGCCGACCTCGATGAGCGCCTCATCACGCGATTCTCGGGTGGCTTGGTGGTCGACGTGGCCGCTCCCGATTACGAGACGCGTGTGGCCATCCTGCGGATGAGGTGTGGAGAGCGCGGTGAGAGCTTCGAGCCGGCGGTACTCGAGGCGGTGGCGCGCATCGGCTTCGGCAACGTCCGCGAGTTGCAGGGCGCGCTCAATCGGCTGATAGCCTGCCAGTCACTCGCCGGTACGCCAGTGACGCCTGGCAGTGTGCGTGCCCTGCTGGGCGAGCGCGCCGAGGTGGGCGTGACCGCCAGCGTGGGCGGTGGCATGGCGGCGAGCGAGTTCGACGGCTTCCTCTCGGATGTGACCGAGGTGGTGACTCAGCATCTGGAGCCGTGGCGCCTGCGTGTCATGGATGCGGCGAACCACTGGCGATCGCTCGGCTTCGAGACGACGATGCTCGAGCGCGTGCTCGATGACGGAGCGCATGAGGGGCAGCATGGCGAGGAGATGGCGAACGCCCTGCTCGAACGGTACGAGAGCACGGTCGAGCGGTTGGGAGTCATCTCGGCGGAGGTTGCCCGCTTCGGCGCGGGCCTCGTGGCACCGGAGCTTCTGCGCGATCCGGAGCGCATCGCCGAGGCCGAGCAGGCACTGGCTCGGGCGATCGGGGTATCGGAGCCGCCGCCCGGGCCGTCGGATGAGTACTCACGATCCGGATTTGAGGTGAGCCCGTCGAACCAGCTTGCCGTGCACGCGGCCGATGCGGTGATCGAGGAGCCGGGCGGCAAGTACAATCCGCTCTTCGTCTACGGCCCGTCGGGCGTGGGGAAAACGCACCTGCTCCACGCTCTGGGAAACGATCTCCTCTCGATGAGCGGCGGGGCGATGCTCGTGGCGTGCCTGCGAGCCGACCAGTTCGTGGACGAGCTGATCGCCGCACTGGGCGAGGGAACCATCGAACGTTGGAGAACGCGTTACCGCGCGGTGGACGTACTGATCCTGGACGACGTTCAGGCGTGCGTGGGCAAGGAGCGGACGCAGGAGGAGTTGTTCCATATCTTCAACGGCCTGTACTCGCTGGGCCGGCAGATAATCCTTTCGGCCGACAGCGTACCCACGTCGATCGCTGGTCTCGATGAACGACTGCGTTCTCGTTTCGCGGGTGGCCTGGTGGTGGAGATCCAGCCACCGGATGATCTGCTGCGCCGCAAATTGATCTCACGACGGTTGGCTGGTTGCGGCCAGCCGTACGATCAGGCGCTGGTGGAGTACCTGGCCTCCCTGCCGACGACGGGGGCCGCGGATGTCGCGGCCACGGTTGATTGGCTGGTGCACGCGGCCGATTCGGCCGGTTCGAGTCTGGATGAGAGCTTCGCGCGGCGCGAGTTGGGCGCCTCCGTGAGCGGAGTGCCCGTCGCGGCCAATGGTGCCGACGGCGCCCTGGTCGCAGGCTCCGTCGGCAACATCGCGGTGGCAGCCCGGACCGGACCCACGGTCGCTACGCCCGCGAACGGCCGCGTCTACGACGCGCTCTTTCTCGATCGTGAGAAGGTCGTCTGGGAATGGCCCGACCTGTCGGGTCGCGCTATAGAGGAGCTTCGCTGATGGCCATCAAAGGCAGTCTGCGCGAGGCGAGCCTCCCCGACGTGCTTCAGCTCCTCTCGATGGGGCAGAAGACGGGATGTCTCAGCGTCACCGACCGGAGCAACTTCGGCTACATCTATTTCGATCGTGGCAGCATCTCGTATGCCTCCATTGTGAACCGGCGCGATCGGCTGGGCGACATGCTCGTGAAGGCCCGCGCGGTCGAGCCGGCGGCGCTGGATCGGGCGGTGGCGACCCAGGCCACGCAGCAGCGTGACAAGCGCCTCGGCGAGATCCTCATCGAGCAGGGCGCCATCGCGCGCGACGATCTGTACCACTATGTCCGAGTGCAGATAGAAGAGGCTGTCTACTACCTGTTCACCTGGACTCAGGGCACGTTCAGCTTCGAGGCGGATATCCGCCCCGACGCCAATGAGGTGCTCGTTTCCATCAACCCGGAATCGCTCCTTCTGGAGGGTGCGCGCCGGGTGGACGAGTGGAGCCTGATCGACAAGAAGGTCCCCAGCTTCGACATCATCTTTGGTCTCGACCGGGAGCGACTTGACGCTAGTGCCGCGCAGCTCACGCCGATCCAGGAGCGGCTTCTGCCCCTGATCGATGGCCGGCGCGACGTGACGGCGCTCATCGAGGCGTCCGGCATAGGGGAGTTCGATGTCGGGAAGGCTCTCTACGGGCTCGCCACGGCCGCCTTTCTACACAGGGTCGGCAAGTCGCGGCCGGCCGAGGAGAGGGCGCGCGAGGCACGTGTGGAGGAGCATCGTAACCTCGGCGTGGCGTTCTACAAGACCGGGATGTTCGAGGAGGCAACGCGCGAATTCCGGCGCGTGGTGGAGCTGCGTGAGTCCGACGTGCAGGCACGCTTCTATCTTGCCCTGGTGGCGATGCGCCAGGATTGCTGGGAGGATGCTGTCACATTGCTGCGCGAGGCGTCTGAGAAGCCCGACGCCCACGCGTCTGTGTTACACAATCTGGCTTATGCGCTCGAGAGACTGGGACGCTACGACGAGGCCCGCCAGTCATTGAGCGAGGCCGTCAGTCGCGGAGGCGACGATGACCCGCGTGTGCACATGTCGCTCGGCATTCTGTCGGTCAGGGCGGGCGATGTGATCGCTGCCGACTCGGCGCTCGCGGCTGCGCGCGAGCTCTGGGAAGTCGCGGATCAGAAACCGGTGCCGGCATGGTACCACTATGCCGCTCTGTCTGCCGCCCTCTCCGGGAACGTCGATCGAGCGCTCGCCATCGTGACAGAGGGCCTGGAGGCGCATCCACACTGTGCTGTGTTGTACAATCTGCTGGCCGTCATCCAGGAGAGGCGCGGCGACCAGGTCGCCGCCGCGCAGGCCGCTGAGCAGGGCATGCGTGAGGATGGCGACCCGCCCATCCCTCAGTTGCACAAGAATCTGGGTGATGCGCTCTATCGAGCGGGCCGCTACGAGGATGCCCTCGAGTCGTACCAGCGCGCGATCAAGTCCGACCCCGCGCTGGGCGATGATGTGTACTTCAAGGCCGGCAACATCCGCTTCAAGTGGCGCGAGAGGGATGAGGCCATCGCCTGCTGGGAGCGTGCCCTGGAGCTCAATCCCGAAAACGATACCGTGCGCGCGAACCTGGATCTCGCGAGGACGCTGCCCGCATGAGCGATCAGGCCGCGGATCCGGAATTCATGCACCTCACCCGGAAGATCTCGCTCGACCGCGACTTCGGCTGCGCCAGCTACAAGGAGAAGTGTCTCCGCAGGCGGATAGCCGTGCGCATGCGCGCGCGCGGGGTGCACACCTATACGGATTACGCGCAGCTGCTCGACTCCGACTCGCGCGAGTACGATCTGCTGCTCGATGCGCTCACGATCAACGTCACCAAGCTGTTCCGCAACTGGGAGACGTACGACTCCATCGCTCGTAATGTCATACCCGAGATGTGGGGTCGTCCGGATGGACCTCTCGCGATCTGGAGCGCGGGCTGCGCTTCGGGAGAGGAGGCCTACTCGCTGGCGATCCTGCTGCATCGCCACGCGGCGGCGCACGGTGAGCTCGCGCGCCTGGCCCGTGTCTCGGTGCTGGGAACGGACATAGACAGGTCGAGCCTCGTCGCCGCCGAGCGAGGCGAGTACGCCGAATCCGCGTTCGCGGACACGCCAGCCGAGCTGCGCTCGAGCTACTTCTCCCCGGAACCGCCCCATAGCGTCCACCGCGACGTCCGGCAGCTCACTCGCTTCGAACGCCGCGATCTGCTGCGCGATCCGGCGCCAGGCGAGGAGGGCGGGGGTCTGAATCTGATAACCTGCAGGAACGTGATCATCTATTTCGATCGCTCGACCCAGGAGATGCTCTTCGAGCGCTTCCACGACGCGCTCGCGCCGGGGGGATTCCTCGTGCTGGGCAAGGTGGAAACGCTGTTCGGGGTCTCGCGTACACGGTTCGAGGCCGTCGACTCGCGCGAGCGCATCTTCCGACGGTCGTGACGGAGATCTGCGTGCGTGTGGCGGATGCCACTGTCCAACATGGAGATGTGACCATCTTCACCATCGGTCTCGGCTCCTGTGTTGCCATCATCCTGTACGACGCCGAGCGGAAGGTGGGCGGGCTGGCGCACGTACTCCTGCCGAGCGAGTCGCTCTCTCGCAGCCGGATGAATCGCGCGAAGTTTCCCTCGACTGCGGTGCCGCTCCTCCTCGAGGGGATGCGCGCGCTCGGCGCGAACCGGAGCCGCATCGTAGCCAAGCTGGCGGGCGGCGCGAGCATGTTCACGGCGTTGCTTCCCAGCACCGGCCTCCAGATGGGTGAGCGCAACGTGATGGCCACCAGAGCCGCGCTGGCGAAGGTGAACATCCCGGTTGTAGCCGAGGATGTGGGCGGCGGGCACGGCCGCAGTGTGTACTTCTGTGTGAGCTCCGGTGCGGTCGAGGTACGGTCGATGGTCAGGGGAAATGTCGTCCTCTAGACCCTGCACCGTTCTGGTGGTGGACGACAGCGCCTTCATGCGCAAGCTCATCTCCGAGATGATCGACTCCTCGGGCGAGTTCCAGGTGGCTGGCACAGCGCGCAACGGGTTCGATGCAGTGGAGAAGGTGCACTCCCTGGACCCCGATCTCGTCACACTCGATATCGAGATGCCGGAGCTCGACGGTATCGGCGCGCTCGGCTACATCATGAGCGAGGCGCCCCGTCCCGTAGTCATGCTGAGCGGCGCGGCTACGGGCGACGCCAACGACCTCACTATCCGAGCGCTCGAGCTCGGGGCGGTGGATTTCGTTCGCAAGCCTTCGGGACCCATCAGCATCGACCTCGCGACGGTGCGCGGTCAGCTTCTCCTCGCCCTGCACGCGGCACAGGGAGTGAATCTGGGTGGTGTGGGCGTACTGGCGCGCCCGCGCACCCCACGGTCACTGCCGGTAGTGAAGAACGTCGAGGGCGCGACTCGTGTCGTGGCCATTGCCGCATCGACCGGAGGGCCGCGCGCCCTCGCTGAGCTCATCCCTGGTCTCTCTCCAACGCTAGGCGCCGCGGTGCTCGTCGTCCAGCACATGCCGCCCGGTTTCACGCGAAGTCTGGCCGAGCGCCTGGATGCCCAGAGCGATCTGACGGTGGCCGAAGCCGTGGCTGGCGATCGGTTGCGCCACAACCAGGTCTATATCGCGCCCGGCGGCTTCCATATGACCGTGGGCCTATCGCATGGCGTGCCGACGCTGGCGCTCGACGACTCGCCGCCTGTATGGGGGGTCCGCCCATCTGCCGATCCGTTGTTTCGTTCGGTGGCGCAACTGTTCCGCGCGCGAGCGGTGGGCGTGGTCCTGACGGGTATGGGGCGCGATGGCGCCGCTGGATTACGCAGCATCCACGAAGCTGGTGGCGTAGGGCTGGCGCAGGATCAGGCCACGTCGACGATTCACGGAATGCCGCGCGCGGCTGTTGCGGCCGGCGGGGTCGACCACGTGGTATCCCTCGGCGCCATGGCATCTCTCATAGGCGTGCTGTCGGCGCGGGAGGCGGTGTGACTACCGCGACTGCTGCGTGGTCTTCCGATAGCGGCGCAGGCGCCGATGCTGGAACGCCGATGCTACTTTCTCGCCTGGGCGGCGAGCTCTTCGCCGTGGATCTGCGCGCCGCTGAGGAAGCACTGGAGTTCCCCGAGCTGGAAGAGCTCCCGGGGATGGCCGGCAGTGCGATGGGCGTGTTCGAGCTGCGCGGTCAGCTGGTGAGTGTTTATTCAGCGGAACGCGCACTGGCTGTGAAGCGCGTGGAGCAGCGTGGAGTGGTTGTCGTTCTGCGGGCGCGCACCAGGCGCATCGCTATCGCGCTGGACGATGTGGAGGACGTGATCATGGTGAACTTCTCGGAAGTGAAGCGGCTGGCACCGCGCGATGCCGCCGATGGTGTTCTCCTCGGTATTGCTCGCCACGGCTCCGACCTGGTTGGAATCGTGGATGTGGAGACTCTCATCACCGCCTGCGTCGGCGCCTCGGATGGAGTCCACTCATGAGCGGGCAGACGTCGTCTCAGGTAGTCACCTTCCGCGTGGGCGACGATGAATTCGCCGCCGACATCATGGCGGTGGAGCGCGTGCTGCGCTACATGCATCCCACGCCGGTGCCCAACCTGCCCGACTGGGTGGAGGGAGTGCTGGAGCACCACGGGCGCGTGGTGCCGGTGATCGACCTGGCGCGCCGCTTCGGGGTGGCCCCTGAGAGTGCCAGCCCTGATCGCGCTCCGGATGGCGGCGTCGGGCGCCGCATCATCATCTTCGTCGTGGGCGATGATTGGATCGGGGCGGTGGTGGATGCGGTGCTCGAGGTGGTCGTGATACCACCCGAGCTGGTGACGCCGCCTCCCGAGCTTTTCCGCGGTCTCTCGGCCGAATACCTGCGCGGCCTCGTCCGGCGGGAGGCCCCACCTGAGGGGACACAATCGCGCACGACCAGGGCGGGCCTGCTGATCTTCCTCGAGGTGCAGCGGTTGTTGAGTGCCACCGAGCGACTCGTGCTCGAGCAAGCCGTTCGCGAGAGCCCTGGAGGCGGCGCTGGCGCCGGTGGCGATGATGCAGGCGATGCGATGACGGGGCGCCATGTCTGAGAGCGGCGTTGGCGAGTTACGCTCCCGTTGTGAGGCCATCGCTTCGCGCCTGAAAGGCGAACAGGCGGCCGCCGAGCGCGAGGAGATCAAGGCAGAGATCATCGCTCTGTACAAGGAGGCCGAGCGGGAGATGTCGGAGTTGCACGCACTGCGAGAGGATGTCAAACAGCTCGTCGAGTGCTGGAAGCTACTGCCGCAGTCCGCGCCGCAGCCGGCCAGTGCTCCCGTTCGAACTGGAGGCGCCGGCCAACGTACGGTGTCGGCCGATCGACTTGGTGCTTCCACGTTCGTGGAGAAGGGATGGAGTCTCATCTCGTTAGGCGATCATGAGGGCGCGGAGCGGGCGCTGGTGAAGGCGCTGGAGCTCTCGCCCGACGACCCCGAAACCGAGTCGCTCCTGGGCTGGGCGCAGATGCTGCAGGAGAAATACGATGAGGCGATGCTGACGTTCCAGAAGGTGCTCACGCGGCAGCCGGGGAATTCGCTCACCCGCATCAACCTCGGCTACATCTGTCTGAAGAAGCGCATCTTCGGCGAGGCCATCGAGCATCTGTCCAAGGCCATCCGCCTGGGCAACGACCGCAAGGCCACGCTCTACGCGCACTTCTACCTCGGATTGGTGTATTCTGAGCGGGAGATGTACGACGACGCTCAAGCGTTCTACCGGAAGGCGCTGGCACTCGGTCCGAACCTGATAGAGGCGTATTACGAGCTCGGCCGCGCGCTCTGGTTCGAGGGAAAGAAGGGCGCTGCGTTGGAGGCTTGGCGCGATGGCGTCGCCGCTAACAAGTTCAATCCATGGGGAAAGCGCTGCGGCGAGATGTTGAAGCAGATCGAGGAGGGTGGAGCTCCCTCGCGCGCGTCCTAGCAACGGTCGCCGCGGTTCTCTCCGTCGCGGCACCGGCGGTCGCACAGCACGCCCCGGTGCGGCTCGACCGAGGACGCTTCACGGTGGTCGCCTTCCCGAAGGACTCGAAGCTTGCGCGTTCGATGCTCGACAGCGCTGCCGCGCGTGACAGCTTCCCCGGCCTCCCTCGTCCGCGACAACGCGCCCTCATCGCCATCGCACCCGACGAGCGTCGCTTCCGGGCCTGGGCAGGGTCTGGCACCCCGGAGTGGGGGGCAGCGGTGGCGATCCCGTCGCAGCAACGAATCGTGATGCAGGGGAGCAGCGCGGGCTCCGACGCGGGGGATCCCGTGCAGGTGCTCCGGCATGAGCTGGCCCACCTGGCGCTCCATGAATTCCTTGGCGCCCTGCCGCCGCGCTGGTTCGACGAGGGCTACGCGAGCTATAGCGCTGGCGAGTGGGGGCGGGACGATGTGCTCTCCACCAGTATGTCGCTGTTGCTGCACGGCATTCCGCAACTCGACTCTCTGGACGCCCAGTTCGCCGGCACCGAGCTGCGGGCGCAGTCGGCGTATGCGCTCTCGTACCGCGCGGTGGCGGAGCTGGCATCGCTGGATCGCGAGCGTGGACTGACGCTCTTCCTCCGGTACTGGAAGGAGGATGGTTCCATGGAGAACGCCCTGCGTCAGGCTTACGGCATCACGGGAGTGGCGTTCGAGCAGCGCTGGCGGGCTCAGACGGGGCGCCGCTACGGAGCGCTCGCGCTCGCGGCGAACGTGAGCGTGGCATTTGGTATCATCGGGGTTATAATAGTACCTCTGTATCTGGTGCGACTGAGGCGGAAGCGCCGACTGCTGGCGGCCATGCTGGCGGCAGACGAGGCCGCGGAACGCGCCGAGAGGGCTAGTGCGTTGCAGGCGCTGCTCGAGATGGGAAGCGATGGGCCCGATCCTCGCGCTTGACACGGCATGTTGACGAGTTCTACACTACAGGCCATGCCAAAATCACAAATCTTACCGCGCTCACGCTCATACGTCTGGTGGGGGCTCGCCGCGGCAGCACTCGCCGGTGGCTACGTGGATCTGGTTCGCGGCGGGATCACGATTGGGCCCGTCCTGCTGGTGATCGGTTACTGCGTACTCATTCCGCTCGCGATAATAAAGAGATAGCAGTGCTGGCCCTCCCATGGGTTGGCATCACGGCGCTCGGCACGCGAGTTGATATAAGTATCGGCTGGGCTGCTCACGGGGCGAATAGCTCAGTTGGTTAGAGCGCCTGCCTTACACGCAGGATGTCGGGGGTTCGAGTCCCTCTTCGCCCATGTCGTACGGTGGGGATCCTACTGGTGGACGCCGGGGTACATCTGTTCAACGACTCGGAGGTTTTGAAAGTGAAGGTACTGACACGTGAAGCGAGGACGGTGCTCTGGAGCTTGACCGCTGCATGCACCGTGTGGCTCCCTTCTTCGCTTTCCGCCCAGACCCGGCGAGCGCCGCCGGAAGGCACGCCCAGACTGATGGTGACGCCGTTCCGGGGCAACGAAAAGGGGCTCGGACCGGAGGCCGCCGAGGCTGTGGTCGACAGAATTACCGACGACATCCCTCTCAAGACACTCTTCGTCATTCCCAAGAAGTACGTCTGTCAACAGCTCGAGGCCTCTGGCTTCAGCTGCGACAGCACGCCCGACCCCATCACGTCGAAGCTGCTGGCCACGGCGCTTCGGGCTGATGAGTATCTCGAGGGGACTGTTACGAAGACGGCCGACGGGTACAAGCTCGCCACGCGCATGGTGCTCACGCGCGACAACAGTATGGTGCAGCCGCTCCCCATAGTGGAGGGCCGCAAGCTGGGCGATCTGGCATCGAGAGTATCGAAGGAACTGCAGGAGGCACGCAAACAGTTGGCCGACGAGCGCAGATGCGAGCTCGCCATCCGCGACGGGAAGCCGCAGGACGCGGCTGCTGCCGCGAAGGCCGCCATTGCTGCCTACCCGCAATCGACTATCGGCAGGGTCTGCCTCGCCAATGCTTATCTGGCGCTGAAGCTGCCGGCCGATTCGATAATCGGCGTGACGTCCAAGGCGATCGAGATCGAGCCGCGCCTCAAGCCCGCGCTGGCGCTCGCGGCAGAGGCATACAAGGCCAAGTTCGACCAGACCAAGGACAGCACGGCGCTCGATAAGGCCGTGGACACGTGGGCGGGCATGCTGGCGGCCGACCCGAAGAACACGCGCCTGGTGCAGGATGTCACCGAGAAGATCGCTGCCACCGGCAAGGCGGCGCGTGCGAAGCCGATCATCGTGAAGGCGGTGGCGGACAATCCGGGCGACCCGTCACTCATTCGTCTCAAGTGGTTGATTCTCCAGGCTACCAAGGACTACGCCGAAGCAGCGCAGACTGGTGAGGAGATGGTGCGCAGCGATACGTCCGCGGCTGATACCACCTTCTTCATCCGCCAGGCCTCGCTCTACGCGCTGGGCGAGCAGCCGCAGAAGGCGGCTGAGACAACCGCGCGTGGTGTGGCGAAGTTCAAGAACAGCGCCACCCTCTGGTCACTCAATTCGCAGACGCAGCGACTGGCCGGACAGACCCAGGCGGCGGTGGATGCCGCCAACACGGCGATCGGGATCGACCCGAAGGCGGAGCACGTCTATCTGCGCAAGGCGCAGGCGGAGCTCGACCTCAACCAGCCGGATAGCGCGCTGGCAGCGCTGCGGCAGGGCCTCGTCAACGGCGAGGACTCCGCTACGGTGGGCCAGTTCGTGTTGGCCATCGGGAGTCAGGCCTACAAGGCGGCTGCCGACACCTCGCGCCCGCCCAACAGGGAGTTGTTCCAGCGTGCAGTGAATCTTCTGTCGTTGGCCGACAGCATAGCACCAACGCCGCAGGCCAAGTTCATCCTGGGTGTATCGGCCTACCGGGTGGGCGATATGGCGATTCGCGAGAATCAGACGGCGAAGCAGTGCGACCTGGCCAAGCTGGCGGAGAAGTCCTTCCTGACGGCGCAGATCAACGTGGCCGCGGGCGGGAAAGTCGACCCTGCAACGGCGCAGAGCCTGCTCGGAGGTTTACAGCAGTACACACCCGCGGTGGAATCACAGGTCAAGCAGTTCTGCAAATAGCTCCAGCGCCATCTCGATCACGAACGCCCGCCGGAACTTTCGGCGGGCGTTCGCGCTTGACGGCGTGCTTCCGGTTCCGCTAGTATGTGTTCCCCACAGTCGCACGACTCTGCGGCGAGCGGCTATCACACGCCGGTGCTCGCCAATGAAGTTGTTGGTTTTCTTCACGGCAAGGAGCGAGTTCTCGATGGCACGCTTGGCGGCGGTGCACACGCGCTCGCACTGCTCGAGCGTGGCGCCACCGTCACCGCGCTCGATCGCGATCCGGAGGCTATTGCCGCGGCCTCGGTGCGACTGCGGGAGTACGAGCAGTCGGGACGCTTTCGCCCGATTCTGGGCAACTTCGCCGGCATAGACGACATCGACGCGACCGCTGGTGCGCGCTTCGATGGTATCCTCCTGGACCTGGGTGTTTCCTCCCATCAGCTTGATGAACAGGGCCGCGGCTTCTCATTCCGCGAGGGGGCGCTGCTGGACATGCGCATGGGACCGGACGCGCCGGACGACGCGGCGACTCTCCTTGGCGCGGCGAGCGAGCGTGAACTGGCGCAGATCTTCCGCGAGTACGGCGACGAGCCTCGCGCAGGCCGGCTCGCGCGCGAGATCGTGCGCCGCCGGGCCAACAGGCCGTTCGAGACAAGCGACGACCTCGTGGGAGCCATTCGCGGCACCCTCGGACCTCGTGCCGGGCCGCCGGACTTCGCGCGGCTCTTTCAAGCAGTACGGATTGCGGTCAACGATGAGCTCTCCGCACTCGCAGTCGCGCTACCGGCACTCCGCGATCATCTCGAGCCCGACGGCGTCATCGTCGTCATCGCCTATCATTCGGGTGAGGACCGGTTGGTGAAGCACTCTTTTCGGGACTGGAGCGCTGCGTGCGTGTGCCCGCCGCGTCAGCCGATATGCACGTGCCGCGGCCGCGCGCTGGGGGAAACGCTCACGCGTAAGCCGGTGGTGGCTTCGGATGAGGAAATCGCTACGAACCCACGCGCGCGGAGCGCGCGACTCCGCGCATGGCGCGCCGCGTAGCGCGGCCCGGCCGGGCCTGGCTGGCCCTCATCCTCGTCAGTTTCGTTCTGATCGCAGCAGGCGTCATCTGGCGGAGGGCCGCGGGCATCCAACAGGCGAGTGAGATCCGATCGCTCCAGCAGCGGTATCTTCAGCTCGACGCGAGGAGATCGCAGTTGGAGAGCGACATACGTCGTATTTCTGCCCGCACTTCGCTCGCTCCAGTAGTCGAGCGCCACCTCGGCATGCACGTGCCCAACGATACGCAGGTGGTGATAATTCCTCGAGTCCAGCGCGCCCAGTAGATGCCTCGGCCAACCCGCATCGTCCTCGTTCATGCCTCGCTCGTGGTGTTCGCGATCGCTCTCATGGCGCGCGCGGCCCAGGTGCAGCTCTGGCAACACTCGCAGTGGGTCGCCAGGGCCGAACGGCAGCACTTTGTCTCGGCCACGCTTCCGGCACCGCGCGGGAACATCTACGATGTACGTGGCGTACCGCTCGCTATGAGCCGGGAGATGGTCCGGCTCAGCGTGGCGCCGCGCGAAGTCGCCAATCGGCGCGCTCTGTCCCGCGCCCTCGGGACACTCGGCGTGTCACGCTCGTACATTGCTCGCGCCACTGACACCCATCGCGCGTGGGTGACGCTGCCCGGGAGCTACCTGTCTGAAGATGCTGCGCGGGTAACCAGCTTGCGCGGTGTTTACACGGAACCAGTGGTGGAGCGGGTATACACCGAACGGAAGGCCACGCGCCGCGTGGTCGGGTGGATGGGCTCGAGCGGGGGGACGGGGGAGAGCAGGGGAGGAGGACTGGAGCTGACGCTCGATTCGCTGCTTCGCGGGGTCGATGGGAGCACGACGCTCGCACGCGACTCCCGAGGAAGGAAGCTGGCACCGCCCGAGGATGACGAGGTGGCACCGATTGCCGGTGACGCGGTCACTCTCACGATAAATCAGGAGCTGCAGGAGATCTCCCAGCGCGCTCTCGCGCAGGCGATCGAGCGCACCCGGGCCGAAGGGGGCGACATAGTCATCATCGATCCGCATGATGGCGGGATCCGCGCCATGGCCAGCGAGCGTGTGGGCGATCGCACCTTCGGCAGCCCCGTGGTGAGCGAACCATTCGAACCGGGTTCGACGGTGAAGCCGCTCTTTGCGTCGTCGCTGCTCATGCGGCAGCTTGCGACACCCACCGATAGCGTGAATACCGAGAATGGCACCTACAAGCTCGAGGGGCGCACGATCAGGGACGAGCATGAGGCTCCGGCCCTCTCGCTGGCCGACGTGATCAAGTACTCCAGCAACATAGGCATAGTGAAGTTCGTCTCTCGACTGAGCCCTCGCGAAGAGTTCGAGACGCTGCGCGATTTTGGCTTCGGCATGCCCACAGGGATCGCTTTCCCGGGTGAGGCGTCGGGGATGTTGCGGGCCCCGGCGACCTGGTCACGGCAGTCGGCAGCGTCGCTGGCGATGGGATACGAGGTTTCGGTAACTCCGCTGCAACTGGCCGCGGCTTACGCGGCGGTGGCCAATGGCGGAGAGCTGCTCCAGCCGGCCATCGTCCAGGAGATCCGCGCTCCAGACGGGACGGTGATCTATAACCACACGCGACGCGTGGTACGGCGGGTCATGACTCCTGAGGTGGCGGCGACGGTGCGCAAGATGATGATCGGCGTGATGGAAGGCGGTACGGCGCATGAAGCAGCGATGGTCAATTTCACGCTGGCCGGGAAGACCGGTACCGCGCGACGCGTCGAGCCGGGACACGGGTACCTTCCCGGTGCGTACACGGCGTCGTTCGTGGGACTCTTTCCCGCTGAGAAGCCGGAATACGTTATCCTCGTGAAGGTGGATGGCCCACGGGAGACCATCTATGGAGCCACCGCTGCGGCGCCGGTATCGAAGATCGTGCTCGAGGCAGCCATCGCCTCGCGCGATGCTGCCCTCGATAGGCGCTCCCTGACGGGGGGGCGCCCTTCATTGTTCGATGTCGCCGATTCCACGCTCGATGTGGCCCCGGCGACGGCATCCACCGACGAGAACCATGATTCGGCCGCTGGCGGATCGCCCCCCGTGGTCTTCGATCTTCAGAAGGGAGGGTTGTCCACGTTGCACGAGACTGCAACCGAGGGAACGCGAACGGTGCCTGATGTGCACGGACTGCCGTTACGCGCGGCCGTGCGTGAGCTGCACCGTGCCGGTTTCCGGGTTCGGCTCTCCGGTTTCGGGACCGCCGGTGCCACGTCGCCGGCCGCCGGGTCGCTGGCGAGACCCGGTGCTCTGGTACGGCTCGTGAGCGCGCCATGACCGCGATTCCGACGGCGAGGGCGTTCGACATCGCTCGCGTGGGAGCTGCGCTGAGTGCGGCGGGGCTGCTCGTGGAGACCACTGGCGCCCTCCCCGAGCGCGCGTGCGACATTACCGATGACAGCCGCGCGGTCAGCCAGGGTGCCGTATTCGTAGCGGTCCGTGGATCGGCACGTGACGGGCACGAGTTCCTCGGTCAGGCCGCGGAACGTGGTGCCGTGGCGGCCATCGTCGAGGAGCAGGGGCGTACACCGCTGCCGGCCATCGTGGTCAACGACGGCCGCCGCGCGGCGGCCGTCGCTGCGGCCGCGGTCTTCGACAATCCGGCCAGCTCGATGCGGATGGTGGCGGTCACGGGAACCAACGGGAAGACTACCACGGTAAGCCTCCTCCGGCACATCCTCGATGGTCACGATGGCCGCAGTGCATCGCTGGGCACATTGGGTGTTCTGCTCGGTGGCAACGGCGAACCTCTGGAGGGGGGAGCAGGCCTCACCACTCCCGGACCAGTGGAGCTGCAACGCACGCTCCGCGCGATCGCCGACAACGAGGTGACGACTCTCGCGATGGAGGTGTCGTCGCACAGCCTCGACCAGCATCGTGTTGAAGGGCTGGTTTTCGAAGCGGCAGTTTTCACGAACTTCACGCGTGACCACCTCGACTACCACGGCACCATGGAGGAGTACTTCGCGGCCAAGGCGCGGCTCGTCTCCTACCTGGCACCGCGAGGTGCGGCCGTGATCAGCGCCGCCGACCCTGCGTGGCGCGCGCTCCCCGCCGCGCCGCGCGTGATCGACTTCGGGATCGAGCCGGAGGCCATGGTGCGTGCGGAGGCGCTGCACTACCAGCCGCGCGGGAGCGAGTGGCGCTTGTGCGCGGATTCCCAGCGCCATTCGCTTACCCTGCCGCTCATCGGCGACTTCAACGTCGTCAACGCACTCGGTGCAGCGGCGGCCGCATGGCACCTCGGCATGAGCTTGTCCGACATCGCTTCGCGGCTGCGTACCGCGCCTCAGGTGCCGGGTCGCCTGGAGGTGATCCACGAACATCCCACCGTGCTGCGGGACTACGCGCACACGCCCGACGCATTGGAGCGCGCGTTGGCCGCGGTAAGGCCATTCACCCACCGGAAATTGATCGTGGTCTTTGGCTGCGGCGGCGATCGCGACCGCGGGAAGCGCCCGCAGATGGGGAACATCGCGGAGCGTGGCGCCGATCATGTGATAATCACCAGCGACAATCCGCGCACCGAGGATCCCGAAGAGATCATCGATGACATCGAGCGCGGGATGCGGAAGGAGAACCACGAGCGGATCGAGGACCGCGAGTTGGCGATCCTGCGCGCGCTCGAGATGGCCGATGAGGCTAACGACGTCGTATTGCTGGCTGGGAAGGGTCACGAGACGTACCAGATCCGCGGCACCACCAAGTATCCCTTCGACGAGAAGGCGATCGTGGTCGATCTGATGGGTGACCGCTGATGGCATCTATTTTCTGGACGCTGGATCGCGTGGCTTTGGCGCTCGGCGCGCACCTCGTGGGCGGCTGCCCAGGTGGGGCGGTCCAGCTCCACGGTATCTCCACCGATACTCGTGCCGTGGAGCCTGGTGACTGCTTCGTGGCGCTGATCGGCGAGCGGTTCGATGCGCACGATTTCCTGGCCGACGCCGTGGCACGCGGAGCGGTGGCGCTGGTGGTGGAGAATCCCGCTCGGGCAGCTGGATTGGACGTCCCGGTTTTTCAGGTGGACGACACGCTCGCTGCACTCGGTGCCCTCGCGCGCTACCGTCGCCGCGCCTGGGGTACGCGCGGCACGGTGATCGGAGTGGGCGGTTCGAACGGGAAGACCACCACGAAGGAACTTCTCCGCGGCGCTCTCGGCTCCCGCCTCGTGGTGCACGCCACGAGGGCCAACCTGAACAACCTGATCGGCGTCCCCCTCACGCTGCTCGCCCTGCCCGACGAGGCCGAGGTAGCGGTGGTGGAGATGGGGATGAACGTGCCCGGGGAGATGGAACGCCTTCGCGAGATTGTCGAACCAGACATCGCAGTGCTCACGTGCATTGCCGAGGAGCACCTGGAGGGGCTGGGCAGCATCGACGGAGTCATGCGCGAAGAGTCGTTCATCTTCGACGGAGCGCGGCTGGCGGTGGTGCCGGCGGGGCAGCCGGAGGTAGCGAGCGTGGCGCGTGCCAGGGCTGGGCGCGTGATAACGGCGGGCCTGGACGGTGGAGACCTCAGTGCCGAGCGCTGGGGGCTGGAGGCGGATGGGCGCGGCTGGCTCGAGTTGGGCGGGGTGCGAGTGTGTCCGACCGTGCGCGGCGTGCACAACCTGCGCAACGCCATGCTCGCGCTCGCGGTCGCGCGAGAGTGCGGCGTCGCGCTCGAGGATGCCGCCCGTGGCATCGCGGCGGCCAGGGGGCCGGCCATGCGGCTGGCGTGGGAGACCCTGGGCCGTGCCACGCTGATCAACGATGCGTACAACGCCAGTCCGGCCTCCATGAGGGCTGCTATCCAACTGCTCGCCGGCCTTCCGGGAGGCCGCCAGCGCGTCGCGGTGCTTGGCACCATGCGGGAGCTGGGCAACCACTCCGCGCGGCTGCACGCGGAGCTCGCTCGGGAGGCACTGGACTCGCAGATAGACATCCTGGCAGGGATGGGCGAGATGGGCGACGCCCTTCGCGCCGCCGCCGGCCAGGACCCGCGGCTGGTCACCGCCCCAGACATCTTCGAGCTCTGGAGCGCGCTCGAGCCGCGCCTCGCGCCCGACGCCATCATCCTTCTCAAGGCATCGCGCGCCGTCGAGCTCGAACGCCTCGTCCCCCTCATCACAGCTTGGGCCAGCCGCTAGTGCTCTACCATCTATTCGTCAGTCTCACCCAGGCGTGCGGATTCTGCGGCGTCTTCAACCTCTTCAACTACATCACGTTCAGGTCGGCGGGCGCCGCGGTGACTGGGTTCCTGCTCGCCTTCCTCATCGGTCCCGGCGTGATCAGGCGCCTGCGGGGGATGAGGTTGCGGCAGGTGGTGCGCAAAGGCACGCCAGCTACCCACGCGGAGAAATACCGCACGCCAACCATGGGCGGTGTGATCATTCTCATCGCTGGCATCGTGCCGACGCTCCTCTGGGCGCGGCTCACGAACCGCTACGTCTGGATAGCGCTTGGCGTGACGGCCTGCATGGGCGCGATCGGCTTTCTCGATGACTACCTCAAGTTGAGGCAGAAGCGTGAGGGGCGCGAGAACGTGGGTCTGGTGGAGCGCTACAAGTTGGCGGGCCAGATTTCTCTCGGCGTTGTCCTGGGCCTCGTGCTCTGGAACTTCCCGCTCTCCACGCTCCCCGGCGCTTCCACCACGCTGCCGTTCTACAAATACGTGCTCGTGGTGCCACTCTTCGCGTGGCTGTACGTGCCCTGGGTTGCCTTCGTGCTCACGGGGACCAGCAACGCCGTGAATCTCAGCGACGGGCTCGATGGCCTGGCCACTGGACTCACCGCGATAGCCATCGCCACGTTCGCCATCTTCGCATACCTGATAGGGCGCGTGGATGTCAGTCAGTATCTCGGCATCTACTACCTTCGCGGCGCCGGTGAGTTGACGATCTTCTGCTCGGCGCTGCTGGGATCGCTTATCGGCTTTCTGTGGTACAACTGTCACCCGGCTCAGGTGTTCATGGGTGACACCGGTTCGCTGGCTCTCGGAGGCGCTCTCGGAACGATCGCTATCCTGCTCAAGAGCGAGTTCCTGCTGCTGCTGATCGGTGGTGTGTTCGTGGCCGAGACGGTCTCGGTCATCATCCAGCGCGGTGCGTTCAAGCTGCGTCGCCACCGGCACGGGCTGGAGTACGCCAAATCTCATCGCGTCTTTCTTCGAGCTCCGCTCCACCATCACTTCGAGCTCAAGGGATGGACGGAGACGCAGGTGGTGGTACGCTTCTGGATTCTGGGAATTTTCTGCGCGTTCATCGCGCTCACCACGCTGAAGCTGAGATGATCCCTGACGAGTGGGGCCGCGGCGAGATCGCCGTCGTGGGGTTGGGCAAGAGCGGACTCGCGGCCTCCAGGCTGCTGACCCGCGAAGGGTTCCACGTGTACGCCTCCGATGGCGGTGGTGGACATTCACCGGTGGTCGAGGCCGATGTGGCCGCACTGCGCGCTGCCGGGGTCTCGGTCGACGTCGGTAGCCACGACCTGGAGCGCATAGCACGGGCGTCGCTCGTCGTCGTGAGCCCGGGCGTGCCACCCGATGCGGCGCCGCTCGCGCGCGCCCGCGCGGCCGGCGTACCGGTGGTGAGCGAGATCGAGATCGGGCTTCGCTTTCTCTCGCCGTCCACGCGCTATGTGGCGGTGACCGGAACGAACGGCAAGACCACCACGACCGCCATGGTGGGGCACCTGCTGCGCGCGCTCGGCCACTCCGCCATCGATGCCGGCAACATCGGTACACCTCTGGCGGAGGTGGCACTCGCCGAGCTGCCACCGTCGTGGGTTGCGCTCGAGCTCTCGTCGTTCCAGCTGCACGACACGCCCGGCATTGCGCCCGACGTTGGAGTGCTGACGAATCTCAGCCCGGACCATCTCGATCGCTATGCTTCCGTGCGCGAGTACTATGCCGACAAGGAGCTTCTCTTCCGGAACGCGAACGCGGAGTCGAAGTGGGTGGTGAACGATGCCGACGACGCGTCGGTGGACATGATCGCGCGGGTGATGGGCCACCACTTTCACTTCGGTAAATCGCCCCTGGCTGACATGACCTACCAGCCGGCAGATGCTACCGGGCCCGGTTGGATCGCGTATCGTGGGCATCACATCCTCGAACGCGATGAGCTCCCGCTCCTCGGCGATCACAACGTGGAGAACGCCATGGCAGCCGCCCTGGCGGTGATCGTGGCCGACGAACAGCACGCGAGCGAGGACGCGCTCTCCCGGATTGCGGAGGGCCTCCGATCATTCCGCGCTCTGCCTCACCGATTGGAGAATGTGGGGGAGTGGGATGGCGTGATGTGGATCAACGACTCCAAGGCAACCAATGTGAGCTCCACTCTGGTGGCCCTGAATGCGATGAAGCGCCCTGCAATCGTGCTGCTGGGTGGGCGGCACAAGGGGGAGCCGTACACGGCTCTGGCCAATCCGCTCCGCCGGATCGGGAAGGCGGTGATCGCCTACGGCGAGGCGGCGCCCATCGTGGAGCACGATCTGGCGGGGGCCGCACCCATGCACCGGCTCGGTTCGGACTTCGATGAGGTCATGGCGCTGGCACGCTCCATTGCTGGTCCGGGCGACGTGGTGCTCCTCTCGCCCGCCTGCTCCAGCTACGACATGTTCGAGAACTACGTGCAACGGGGCGAGGAGTTCTCGCGCATCGCGCGAGGGGACCATCGGTGAACACGCCGCCTGGCGTGCGCAGACGCTGGCGAATGAGCGCGGAGGCGCGCGCGCTGGTGGTCATCACCGCCGCGCTTCTGGCTTTCGGTCTCGCGGTGCTCTACAGCGCAAGCGCGCTCCTCGCCGTGCGCGAGGGCCATGCGAGCATGTACTACCTGCTGCGCCAGATGGCCGGAGTCGGGCTGGGAGTCCTGTGCTTCGCTGTCGTTGCCAAGGTAGACGCCGAGCGATGGCGCAGATGGGCGTGGCCGCTTCTCGGGATCAGCATACTGCTGTTGATCATACCCATTCTCCCATTCACCGGAGCGATAGCGCCGCGCATCAACGGCTCGCGACGATGGGTATACCTCGGCTTCGCTTTTCAATCTTCCGAGCTCGCGAAGCTGGCGGTGGTGGCGTGGACGGCGATGCTCATCGTCAAGAAGGGCGAGATGCTGCGCCGACTCACGAAGGGACTCCTCCCGTTTCTCGTGGTGCTGGGGTTGCTGAACGTGCTCGTGATACTCGAGCCCGATCTCTCCATGGCGATGACCTTCACGCTCATAATGGGTGTGATCCTCTTCGCCGGTGGAGTGCGCGTGGGTCAGGTAGTGCTGCTCAGCGTACTGGCCATCCCGCTGTTATGGCGCCAGGTGGAGCGTCTGCAGTATGCGCTGCTCCGGATGATCTCCTTCCTCGACCCGGGCAAGGCACCCGCCGAGGTGGGCTATCAGCTCAAACAGTCGCTGATAGCGGTTGGCTCGGGCGGGCTCTTCGGGGTGGGCTTTGGCCAGGGGCGGCAGCAGATGGGGTTCGTCCCCTTTCCGTACAACGACTTCATCGGCAGTAATATCGGCGAGGAGTGGGGGTTCCTGGGCATCGTGGGGGTCACACTGCTCTTCGTGCTTTACTGCTGGCTCGGTTTCCGGATAGCGAAGCAGGCGCGCACGCCGTTCCAGCAGCTCATGGCGGTGGGAATCACCTTCACGATGGTGATCACTGCCTTCCTGCACATAGGAGTGGTGATAGGACTGTTGCCCACCACGGGGCTCACGCTCCCGTTCATCTCGTACGGGCGCACCAACCTGGTGCTATCGATTCTGATGACGGGGATCCTGGTGAACATCGGGAGCACGCGTGAGCGTGTGCTGGAGGCGTTCGCCACCGACCCGATGGCGCGGGGAGAGGAGTGAGGATTTTCTTCGCCGGCGGTGGCACTGGTGGACACCTCTATCCAGGTCTCGCTATCGCGCGGGCCCTGGTTGCTCTGGAGCCCAGCGCGCGGCCGCTCTTCATAGGGGCGCGCCGCGGCGTTGAGCGCGATCTCCTGCCCAGGACGGAGTTCGAGCATCTTCTGCTCGATCTGCACCCACTGTACCGTACCCGCCCATGGAATAACTGGCGCACCGCGGCCGGCCTCTCGAGCGCGTGGAGGCTGTTGGGCCGCGCGGCGCGCGCCGACCCTCCGGAGGCCGTGGTTGGGACCGGTGGCTATGCGTCGGGCGCGGCACTAGCATGGGCAGTGGGGCACCACGTGCCGCTGACCTTGCAGGAGCAGAACAGTCACCCTGGGCTGACCACGCGCATCTTCAGCCGATTCGCCCAGGAGATCTACCTGGGTTATGACGAGGCGCGGACCATGCTTCGCCCGGGATCCGGCGCATGGGTTGGAGAGACCGGGAACCCCATCGAGGCGCCGCCCGTGCCCCGTCCCGACAGGGCTCTGGCGCGCGAGCGCTGGGGATTCCCCGCCTCGGGCGGTACCGTGCTGCTGGTGGTGGGCGGTAGCCAGGGAGCACGCGCGTTGAACGATGTGGTCGCGGACTGGATCCGTCGCGGCCTTCCCGAGGGAGCCTACGTCATATGGGGTACGGGGACGCGGCTGTACGAGCGCTATGCGGGCCTGGAGTCTGAACGAACGCGGGTGATACCGTACATCTCCCCAATCCAGGAGGCGTATGCGGCGAGCGATGTGGCCCTCACTCGCGCTGGCGCACTGACGCTGGCAGAGCTCTGCGCCTGGGCTGTCCCGCCCATCATGATACCACTTCCAACGGCGGCAGCGGACCATCAGACGTCGAACGCGAGAGCGCTCGCCAGCGCCGGGGCCGGCGTGCACGTTACGCAAGCGGAGCTGACGGTAGACCGGCTGAGCGCCGTTGTGGCGGAACTCGTCCACTCGCCCGAGCGCTTGAAGATCATGGCGGAAGCGGCGCTGAGTCGCGCGCGGCCGGACGCGGCGAACGCGATCGCGCGACGACTCGTCGAGTTGAGTCGACTGCGTCAACAGCGTCACAACTCCGAGCACGCTTCGCACTTGAGATGAGGGTGATGCCGGAGGTAGATTGGCCCCACTCGGCATGTCTCTCTTCGCTCCCTCCGATCCTCGACCCGTGCATTTCATGGGAGCCGCCGGCGCCGGTATGAGTGCGCTAGCGGAGCTTCTGGTGCGTCGCGGAGTGACGGTTACCGGCTGCGACGCGATGTCGGGCACGGTTCCCGATCTGGAACGACTCGGGATCTCTGTGTCAGCGGGGCACGATCCGGCACACGTCGTGGGAGCGCGAGCAGTCGTGGTCACCTCCGCGGTACCGGTGGGACATCCGGAGCTGGAGAGAGCGCGCGCGCTCGGTGTCCCGGTGATCCGACGCGCCGAGGCTCTCGCGGAGGCGGTGTCCGGAGAGGGGAGCCAGTTGGTGGCGGTGGCGGGCACGCATGGCAAGACCACCACGACGGTTATGACCACCCTCGCGTTCGACGCCGCGGGCTGTGACCCAACGGGCATCGCGGGTGGGCGAGTGGGCGCCTGGGAGGGGAATCTCAAGTTCGGGGCGGACCGGCTCTTCGTGGTGGAGGCGGACGAGTACGATCGTTCTTTCCTCGCGCTCACGCCGACGGTGGCGGTGATAACCAACGTGGAAGCCGATCACCTCGACATCTATCGCGATCTGGCGGATATCCACGCGACGTTCGCGCGGTTTGCGCGAGCAGCCCACTGGATCGTGCTCTGCGCCGATGACGCGGGTGCCAACGCGTTACCCACGCCGACGAGCGCCGAGGTGATTCGCTACGGCATCGACTCCAGCGATGCGCGCCTGGTGGGCCGTGACGTGCGGGACGAAGCCGATGGTGGCACTTCGTTCACCCCTGTATACGACGGCAAGGTGTTCGCCCCGGTCAGGCTGCGCGTTCCGGGGCGGCACAACGTGCTCAACGCATTAGCGGCTCTCGCGAGCGGCCTGGCGCTCGGCGTTCCGGCCGACTCTCTCGCGCCAGGGCTGGCGGCCTTCGGGGGGGTGGAACGCCGCTTTCAGCGGATTGGCGAGGCGCGGGGCGTCCTGGTGGTGGACGACTATGCTCACCACCCCACGGAGATCCGTGCCACGCTGGCCGCGGCGCGCGCATCCCTGCCTGGCCGGCGCCTG
>DATCXG010000413.1:0-4352 GCA_036565945.1 Gemmatimonadaceae bacterium | reverse complement strand
CCGCCGTGCGCTCGGTGTCTCGCATCGTCACCCTGCGCCTCGCCGCTGGCGCTCTGGCTCTTCTGCTGGCCATGCTCCTCGCGCTGCCCCTGGCGGCGCAGACGCGCGTGATACGGCGCAATGTTGCCACGCTGCCATTCGAGGATGGCCTGATCGTGGTCGACGCGCACAGCGATGGCAAAGTGGTGATAGGCGCGTCACACGGCGACAGTACCAGTGCCACCCCGCTTCCCGCGGCAACCGTGAAGGAATGGGCGGACTCCACCGCGCGCCTTCTTGCGCGTCGGGTGCCCCGGTCCAGCAAACCGCGCGTGTACAGGAGCTCGATGGTGAACCCGGAAACCGGGGCGGGGGTCTCGTTCACGCGTCGGGTGACGCGCGGTAAATCTACCTACCGACTGTTCTTCGCCAATGCAAGATACGGAGGGTTCCCCTTCGAGCTGAGCAAAGGTGAGGGGGAATTGCTGGTGCACTCGCTGCGGAAAGCCGAGAAGACGGCGCGTGCCCTGTCAGCTTCACCGCCCGCCAGGCGCAGACGCAGGTAGCGGACTCCCCACTCCCCACCCGATCGCCCTGTCGGCCCGCAGTCGCGAGGGCATCTCAGCGGCCAGTCCACCGTCCACCACTGAGAGCTCGGCTATGTCGGCAATGTCGGCTCGTACGTCGGCCAGTATCGCACCGCGGGGGGTGCTGCCGTCGGGGAGCTCATGGATCCGATTGGTCAGCACGATCACGAACATGTCGCGATCGGGATCGATCCAGAGGGACGTACCAGTGAATCCCGTGTGACCGTACGCGCGCTCGCTCATGTGCTGCCCGCAGCTCGCTCCACCGGCACAGGTGTCCCAGCCCAGCGCCCGCGTACCGGCCACACGGGTGGTGAAGAGGGCGATGGTGGAGTCTCGCACTATTCGAGCGCCGTTGTGTATTCCGCCGTCGAGCATCATCTGCGCGAATATCGCCAGGTCCGACGCGGTCGCGAAGAGTCCGGCGTGGCCGGCCACACCGCCGAGTGCCCAGGCGTTCTCATCGTGCACCTCGCCTCGCAGAGAGCGCCCGCGCGGCGCGAAGCGCTCGGTGGGTGCGATTCGCGATCGCAAGGCGCGAGAGGGTCGGAACATGGTGGACTTCATCCCGAGCGGACGGAAGATGTGGCGCTCCACGAAGACATCCAGCGGCTGCCCCGACACGGCCTCCACGACGAACCCCAGGACATCTGCGCCGAGGTCGGAGTAGACCTGTCGCTCGCCGGGCTGGCGGACCAGGGGTGAGGAGAGAACCAGGCGCCGAGCCTCGCGCGGACCGCGCGCATCGCGCCAGAGATCTCGTCCCGCGGGGAGGCCCGACGTGTGCTCGAGGAGCTGGCGGATAGTGATCGTACTCCTGGCTCCGGTGCGCAACTCGGGGAGGTATCTGGACGCGCGATCGTCGAGCCGCAGCTTGCCCTCATCGTAGAGCACCATGACCGCGGCCGTGGTAGCGACGACCTTGGTGAGCGATGCCAGGTCGTACATCGTTCGCTCCACGCTCACTCGGGGTGTACCAGTGCCCCATGTGAGGGAACCATAGCCACGCTGCCAGGCGATGGTTCCGTGGCGCCCCACCACCACGGCCATCCCGGCGTAGCCGCGCGCATCGATGCCGAGTCTGGCTACGTGATCGATCGTGCTGAGTCGCGCCGGGGACAGCCCCACGATGGGCGGCGCCGCGGGCGACGGTGCGCAGATGCCGGAGACTACTATGCAGGCGGTAGAAACTATCTGTAGCATGGGCGCCACTCCACGTGGCCGGATCAGAGTCTGGGATGCGGCGCCCTGGCGGGGCGCTCGCCGCCCCCGGTAAGGCGTCTATGTCTGGTCGACGAGTTGCGGAGTCCGGATGCAACGACTCCGCAACGGCCACTCGCGCAGCGTTGCGGAGCGCGCCACCAGTGTGCCATGATATTATTGCGGGACCGATGCAACCATGTCCCGGTGTGCTGCGAGAATCACGGGCTCACCCTCGAACTGCTACCGCGGCAGGAGAGCGATGATGAATCTTTTCATTCGTCTGACGCTAGCCAGCTCTGTACTGACTACAGTGCTACCGGCGCAAGGTAGAACGATCCGGCCCGGTGGCGCCACGTCTGCCGCCCTACACGCGCGGCAGTGCGAGAACAAGAAGATCGAGATGTTGGACATACGTCCGGTGGCTGGCTTCACTGGAGGCACGGTCCCGGACGACTACCTGGAGCGCACGGCCGAGAAGGTGTTTTTCTACTTCGACCCGCCCGAGGCGAGGGATGCCCGCTACGCCATCGTACGTGTTGTGGTGCACTCCGACGGGACAGCCACTGGGATCGAGCTCGCGGAGTCATCGCGCAACGATTACTTCGACCGTGAAGTTAGACGCGCGCTCGACGAGGCATGGCGTGGCCTCGCGTTCCTGCCATTCCCACCAGGGGTTCACTCCGACTCGCTCCCGCTCGAGCTCTCGATTGGCCGACATGCGGGGCAGAGTAAGACCTACTTTGCCAAGCGTACCGTTTGCCCGGCCTGGCCGAAGACTTCCAATCGCAGCCCGACGTATCCGGTGGAACTGCAGGCCCAGGGCGTGACGGGCTTCGTCCGGGCTCGCTTCATGGTGGACGTCACTGGCCGTGTGAGGCCGGCCACGTTCCAGGTGCTGCAGACCACCAATAAACAATTCGCCGAGGCTGTAAGGGACATTCTTGACGAACTGCACTACATGCCAGCCGAGGTGCAGGGACAGAAGGTCGAGCAGCTCACGGAACAGACCTTCACCTTCGGGTTCACCGACCGGCTGAACCATTAGCCAGGCGCGCGGCTCTGGCCGGTGCGCTGTGACCAGAGTCGCTTCATATGGTGATCAGGGGGCGCGATAGATCTTTCCCCCCTTCATCACGAAGCGCACGCTTCGGAGAGCGTGGATGTCGCTGGTGGGGTCTCCGTCAACTGCCACCAGATCGGCGAGCAAGCCAGGCTTGATGGCGCCGAGCTTGCTGTCGAGGTGTAGCAGGCGCGCGTCCACCGATGTCGCGGCCAGGAGCGCCGCCCCCGGCGTCATCCCGTACTCCACGAGGAGCTCGATCTCGCGGGCGTTATCGCCGTGAGTGAAGACGCCCACGTCGCTGCCGTTGCAGATCTGGACGCCGGCCGCGAGCGCCGCGCGGAAGCTGGCCCGCTTACGCGCCACCCGCTCTGGCTCGGGATCCACACCCTTGCGCCAACCGCCGTACTCCGCGATGGCCTCGCCCGCCGCCAGTGTTGGGCATAGCGCCACGCCGCTGTCGGCCATCATCCTGAACACCTCTGGCGTGCCGTCGTCGCCGTGCTCGATAGTCTCCACTCCGGCAAGTATGGCGCGGCGCATGCCTTCCGGGGTGGAAGTGTGAACGGCTACCGATCGGCCGCTACTGTGCGATGTCTCCACGATGCGCCGCATCTCATCGAGCGAGAAAGTGGGGCGCGTCTCGCCGTTGGGGCCCCAGCGGTAGTCGCCGTACACCTTGATCCAGTCGGCACCGTGCTTGATCTGGTCGCGCACTGTGCGGATGAGCGCGTCCACCCCGTCCGCCTCCTCCGCGCCCTGTGGTACTTCGAAGCGCGGGTCGAACCCCTTCGGGCCGTAACTCCCCGTCGCCACGATAGCGCGCGTGACCACGAGCATGCGCGGACCGGGGATGATGCCCTGCTGGATGGCTTGCCGGAGCCCCGCGTCGGCGTATCCCGCTCCTTCCGTCCCGAGGTCTCGAACGGTGGTGAATCCTGCCAGGAGGGTTGCGCGCGCGTGGTTGGTGGCCCGCGCAACGCGCAGAGCCAGCGGCTCGTGCAACACCTGGTCGTTCCAGGAAGCCTCGTTGTACGGGTGCAGAAACATGTGCGAGTGCGCATCGATGAGGCCGGGGAGCAGCGTGGCCCCGCTCAACATCACCCGCTCCGCGTCAGAGGGCACTTTCACTCGTGCCGCAGGGCCGACGGCGGTAATACTGTCACCCTCCACCAGTACCACCCAACCGGCGTGAGGCTCCGGTGCTACGCCATCGAAAACCCGGTCTGGGACAATGAGGTAGCTCCTGGGGGAGGGGGATGAGGAGGGCGAGGGAGAGGCCTGAGCCAACAGCGGTGCCGAGGTGGCGACAGCCAGCAGGATGGTGAGCAGGCGCATGTGGTATGGGAGGGTCGGAGGGGGGAGGGGGAGTGGGTGGCGGAGGGAAAGACGGTTGCGCTGGAGGTAGGAAGGTGGAGCAGCCGGGGAGGCTACCCACTCACGCCGGATCCCGAGACCCGCTCATCCTGAGCGGGATCTCCGGCTCGTGACGGAATCGCCGGCTCGTGGCGCGCGAGGGATGG